>CAZSHP010000038.1:0-17913 GCA_964606545.1 uncultured Sulfurovum sp.
CAGGATTAAAAAATGAAAATAGAATTGGCATCAAGCTATGGCTTCTGCTACGGTGTAAAAAGGGCTATAGATATAGCTGAAAAACATCAAAATAGTTTAACTTATGGACCACTTATTCACAACAAAGATGAGATAAATCGTCTAAAAGAGGGTTTTAATATTGGTTTAGCAGAGGGACTTTCTGATGTAAAATGGGATGACACAGTAGTAATTCGAACTCATGGAATACCAAAAGATGAGCTACAAGCTTTAAAAGAACAAAAAAATCAAGTAATTGATGCAACCTGTCCATATGTGACTAAACCTCAACAGATTGTGGCACGAATGAGTGCCAAGGGGTACTCTGTAGTTATCTTCGGAGATAAAAATCATCCTGAAATAAAAGGTGTTTTTTCTTATGCAGAGGGTGAAGATGCTTTTATTGTTTTAGATGAAAAAGATTTGGATGAACTACCACTTAGAAGCAAAGTAGCTGTAGTTGCTCAAACTACTAGAAAACCTGAAGATTTTTTAAAAATAGTTAATAATCTAATACTAAAACATAAAGAAGTCAGAGTATTTAATACTATATGTAATGCTACTTTTGAAAATCAAGATGCAGCAGCAGAACTAGCTCAACATGCAGATGTAATGATAGTTATAGGTGGGAAACATTCGTCCAATACAAAGCAACTACACAGTATAACAACGAGAGGATGCAAAGACTCCTATCTCATTGAGAATGAGAGTGAATTACAAGAGAAGTGGTTCAGAGATAAAAAGCTTTGTGGCATCTCGGCAGGTGCTTCTACTCCCGATTGGATTGTACAAAATGTTGTAAACAGAATCCAAGAGATAGCTATAATTAACAATTAAGTTGTATCATATTCATTAATCATTAACTTAAAAAGGGTATAATTAGCACAAATTTAGGCTAGGCAAGGATTAGTAAGTATGAAATTCGAAGATATCGAAGTAGAAGATGTAGATTTTGGAGCGATGCTCGAGGAGTCGTTTAAGAAGTCAGATTCAAATAGTGATTTAGTAGATGGTGTAATTGTAAAGATTGATGAAGAAGAGAATCAAGTGGTTGTTGATGTAGGTCGTAAAAATGAGGCATTTATGTCTCTTGACCAAATCAGAAATGAAGATGGAAATATCATGTTTGAAAATGGTGACACTATCTCTGTTGTTATCACAGGATTTAGAGGAGAGAGACCAAATATCTCTTATGAATTAGCAGAAAAAAGAGCTGCACTTGCCGAGTTTATTGAAGAGTATGATGATGATGAAGAGTATATAATTGAAGGTGAAATTACTAAAAAAAATAAAGGTGGTTTTGTTGTAGATGTATCAGGATTAGAGTTCTTTATGCCAAGAACATTATCATATATCTCTCATAAAATTAACCCAATTGGTAAAAAAGTCAAAGCTCTTATTGTAAAAGTAGACAAAGAGAAGAGTTCAGTTGTAGTATCAAGGAAAGAGCTTATAGAGAGAGAAAAAGCTGAGACTCAAGAGATAGTTGATAAGTTACTAGAGAATAGAGCTGTAGTTCTTGGTGTTATCAAAAAGATTACATCTTATGGTATGTTTGTTGATGTTGGTGGTATGGATGGTCTTGTTCACTACTCACAAATCTCTCACAAAGGGCCTGTTAACCCATCTAAATATTACAAAGAGGGTGATGAGGTAAATGTTGTTGCTATTGATTATGACAAAAAGAAAAGACATTTGTCTCTATCTATCAAAGAGGCGAGTATAGACCCTTGGAAAGATATTGACAATACACTTAGAGCTGGTGACACAGTAACTGTAACAGTCTCAAATATCGAACCATATGGAGCATTTGTTGATTTAGGTGAAGACCTTGAAGCGTTCCTACATGTATCTGAAATCTCTTGGGATAAAAATGTAAAACATCCAAAAGATTATATCGAGATAGAGCAACAGATAGATGTTGAGATTATCGAAATAGATAAGGTACAAAGAAGATTGAGAGTGAGTAGAAAAACCCTACTTCCAAAACCAATCGACCAATTTGCATCTGCAAATAGAACCAATGATGTAATTACAGGTACGGTATCATCTATTACTGATTTTGGTGCATTTGTCAAGATTGGTGCTGTAGAGGGTCTACTTCATAATCAAGAAATTTCTTGGGACAAAGGTATATCAGCAAAAGATGTACTTAAAAAAGGCGATGAGGTTGAAGTAAAAATCATCAAAATTGATAGAGCAAATGGTAAAGTTTCACTATCTAAAAAAGCACTAGAGCCATCTCCTGTATCTAAGTTTGCAAAAGAGCATAGAAATGGTGATGTTGTAGAGGGTACTGTAAAAGATAAAAAAGATTTCGGTATCTTTGTATCTATTGAACCAGGTGTTGATGCACTTCTTAGACTTGATGACCTTGGGCCACTAAAAGAGTCTGAAATAGAAAAAGGTCAAACTATTAGAGCTGTTATTAGTTTCCTAGATGCTAAAAATGATAGAATCAGAATCTCTGTTAAAAGACTTGAGAGACAAGAGGAGAGAGAAGCACTAGACCAACTAAACAAAGAGCAAGATGATAGCATGACTCTAGGTGATGTCTTTAAAGACCAACTAAAACGAAGAAGATAGGTTTCTGCTGAAAATGTCTAAATTTACTATTGTTGTCTGTGACCATATCCACCAAAATGGGTTGGATATTCTCGCAAATGATACAGAAATAAACCTAATAAATGCAGCAGATGAGCCAAAAGAGAGGCTCATCACTGAGATTATTCCTCAAGCCGATATTGCTATTACTCGCTCATCTACAGATGTTGACCAGTTTTTCTTAGACCATGCTACAAATATCAAAGCAGTTGTAAGAGCAGGTGTAGGGGTTGACAATGTCGATATAGATGGTTGTAGCAAAAAAGGTATAGTAGTAATGAATGTTCCTACTGCCAATACTATCGCTGCAGTTGAACTTACTATGACTCATATGCTCTCATGTGTGAGAAAATTTCCCTATGCACATAATAATCTAAAAATTGATAGAGTATGGAGACGACAAAATTGGTATGGGACAGAGCTAAAAGATAAAAAATTGGGTATTATTGGTTTTGGAAATATCGGCTCTCGTGTAGGAAAAAGAGCCAAAGCTTTTGAGATGGATATTGTAGTATATGACCCATATATAGACCCTCGCAAAGCTACAGACCTAGATATTGCCTATACTACAAATTTTGATGATATTTTAGAGTGTGATATTATCACTATACATACTCCTAAAAACCAAGAGACAGTTGGAATGATTGGCTCATCAGAGATAGCAAGGATGAGAGATGGAGTAGTTCTTATCAACTGTGCTAGAGGTGGACTATATAATGAAGAGGCTCTAATAAAAGGGCTAAAGAGTGGTAAAATTGCTATGGCAGGGATTGATGTATTTGACAAAGAACCTGCTATAGAGCATCCTCTTCTCGACCTTGATAATGTAACTGTTACTCCTCATCTTGGTGCAAATACAAAAGAGTCCCAACAGAATATCGCTATCCAAGCAGCAGAAAATGCTATCGCATCTGCTAAAAATATCTCTTTTCCAAATGCACTAAATCTTCCTATCAAAGAGAATGAGTTACCTGAATTCCTTCGACCATATCTCGAACTAATTCAAAAAATGGGTCACATCTCTGCTCAAGCAACAAGAGAGAGTATCAAAAGTATTAGAATAACAACAGAAGGAGATGTCTCCGAACATATTGATTCGTTGGCAACTTTTGCTACAGTTGGAATTTTAAGTGAAGCATTAAAAGACTCTGTTAACTATGTAAATGCAGAGTTTGTAGCAGAGGAGAGAAATATTCAACTAACTAAAGATAAGCAGATAAACAACTCTGGACTCAAAAATAGAGTTACCATTCGACTCACAGTAAGAAGTGGCACATTTACTATCCGTGGTACAGTACTTGGTGAGGATGCTCAAAGAGTTATCGAGATTGATGGTTATAAACTAGACCTAGAACCAAAAGGTAAGATGATTCTATTTAGAAATACAGATGTACCGGGAGTTATAGGTGATGTAGGTCAGATTATCTCCAATAATAACCTAAATATATCAGACTTTAGACTAGGTAGAGATAGTAACTCACAGGCTCTAGCTGTTGTCAAAGTTGACGGTAATATTAGTAAAAAACTTATTTTAGAACTAGAGGCATTAGAGACCTGTATAAGTGTATCTTCTGTCAATATATAAATTGCTACTAAAATACTCATATTAACTTATATATGAGTATTTTTGATTAATACTCGCCTATATCTTCATTTTTTCTTATACTTTCTGAATCATTAATTCTTAAATTAATAACTTATGGGTATAATATATCCACAAAATAAAACCTATTTATTAAACAAATAGATAGTATTTACAAAGGAAAGGATAATAATGATTCTGAAAAAATCTTTAACTCTATGTGTTATACCATTGATTATCTTGACCACTATGGTAAGTGCAGATGAGCTAAGAGAGAAGATTGAAAATCTATCTTTAGAAAATGCACTAGAATTGGTCAAAAAGGATAATTTAGAACTCAAAATTGCTAAATTCACTGAAGAGATGAAAGAGTATGAAGCAAAGGTAGCAAGGGGTCACGCTTATGGGAAGGCTGATGTTACTTTTCAAGCAATTCGCTCAAATAGCGCAGGAAATGTTTTTGGTTTTAAACTAGAGAGTCGAGAGGCTGATTTTGGAGACTTTGGTGCTGAAGAGTTTATGAATAACTTTGGTGCATGTCAACAAGGGGTTCTATCAGCTTGTAATGATATGTATTCAAAAGCACCAAAAAACTTAAATAACCCTGAAGTGAGAAATCACTTTCAGACAAAACTTAGCTACATGATGCCAGTATATACTGGTGGAAAGTTGAACCAATATAGAAATATCACTAATGCTCTACATATGATGAGTAGATTAGATACATCTAAATTATTAAATGAAAAACTGTTTCAGACAACTAAAACTTTTTATGATATATCTCTAGTAGAGGAGTACATTACAAACTTAAGCAATATTGTTACAAATATTGAGCAACTCCAAGAGATAGTAGGAGCTATGAGAGAGGAGGGCTTTGCCAAAGAGATTGATGAGCTAGAGGTTCGAGCTAGAAAATCAGAGGTAGAGAGTATGTTAAGTCAAGCAGGATTCAATAAAAAACTTGCTTATCAATATCTCTCATTTCTACTTAATAGTGAAGTAGCATCTATTCAAAATGTTGATAAAATGGCTGAAATTCCTAATGTTATAAAAGAGGAAGTTCAAGAGAACAACCTAGATATAAGAAAAGCAAAACTTGGATTGGAAATTACAGATATGGCGATTAAGGTTCAAGAGTCAAATCTGCTACCAGAGGTTGGTGCATTTGGAGAGTATAGCTCTGCTGATGATAATCCATTCAACAAGTTTTTTGCAAAAGACTCTTATACTATAGGTATTCAAGCAAAATGGAATCTCTTTAATGGAAATATAGATAAAAATAACCTAGAGAGAGCAAAAATAGAAAATATGAAAGTTTATGAGCAGGTAAATTTAGCAAAAAAAGGAATCTACCTAAAAGTTGAAAAGACTCTAACAGAGATTAAGAGTAAAGATGCTGATATAAGAAGTTTGGAGACTCAACTAGAGTTTGCAAACAAAGTCTACGAAACATATCAAGCACAATACAAAGAGGGGATAAGCTCTATATCAGATGTCCTTATCAAACAGTCAAAAGAGTTAGAGGTTCTACTAAAACTACTTACAGCCAAAAATGAGAGAAATACAAAAGTATTTGAACTAGATAGTATTATTGATAGAGGAGAGGAAATATAATGAAGAAGATAACGCTACTACTACTTCTAGCGGCTAGTTATGCTACTGCTATAGAACTAGACTTAACAGGTTCTGTTGTATCAGATAATCAAAAGATGATAACAAGCCGTTATATGGGTATTGTAAAAAAGATGAAAGTTGCAGAGGGTGATATTGTAAAAAAGGGACAACTACTCTATGAGATTGATTCAAAAGAGATTGACTCTAAAAAGGAGCAGGTGGAGCTAGGTATATCACAAGCTCAACTTGCCCTACAAATGAACAAAAATCAACAAACAAATGTACTTCTAAATCTAGGGAGATACCAAAGATTATTTAAAAAAGGGATGGTATCAAAGTATGAGTTAGAGAATCTACAACTAGCAGCCAAAAACATGAAAGATATGGTAAAGATTGCTAGTAAGCAGGTAGCACAAGCACGAGCAATGAAAAAAGAGGTAATGAACCAATATAACTATCTCAAACTAAAAGCCCCAAATGATGGTGTTATTATTATGAAAAAACTAAATGTTGGAGAGATGGCAATACCAGGGATGCCAGGAGTTGTATTGACCGATTTGAGTAAACTTAGTATTATTGTTGAGATTTCAGAAAGCAACCTTCAGTATATCAAACTAGGTAAAAGGGTTAATATTGAGATTCCATCTATATCATTTAAAACAACAGGAAAAATCTACTCAATTATTCCAAGCTCAAACCCTATGACCCATAAATTTAAAATGAAATTGAACTTTGATAAAAAAAATAAACCTGTCTATCCAGGTATGTATACCAAAATATACATCCGAGGTTAATCATGGATAAACAAGGTTATCAAATCACAGATATTGCGGGTAAACTAGCAGCAAGTTTTCTCAAAAATCCACTAACAGCAGTATTAGGAATTGTCTTAATCTCTATTGGTTGGATTTCACTAAATATAATGCCAAGAGAAGAAGACCCACAAATTTCTATCTCTGGTGGTGCTGTTATACTACCTATGCCAGGAGCAACACCCACAGAAGTTGAAAATGTTATTGTAAAACCATTAGAGAGACAACTTCGTGAGGTCAAAGGGATTGAACATATCTATGGTATGGCTATGGATAATGTAGGTATTATAAATGTAATGTATTATATTGGTGAGAATCGAGAGGATTCTAACCTAAAACTTTATGATAAAGTGATGCAGAATATGGACAAGATGCCAAAAGGAGTAAGGCAACCTCTAATCAAACCATTTGATATTGATATTGATGTTCCTATTATGAGTATCTCTTTATACAAAAAACATGGCTCAAAACTATCTACAATTCAGTTAACAGAGAGAGTAAAATCACTACAGCAGGAGATAAACTCTATAGAGAATGTAGCAAAAACTACACTACAAGGTGAGCATATTGCCCAATTTAATATAGAGGTTGATATGGGAAAACTCTCTGCATATCATCTCTCTATGGGGCAGATTAAACAGTCTGTAGAGTCACTTGCAATAAATGTTCCTGATGTAAAAGGTAGAAGTAATGGTGGTAAACTCGTTATTTTTGGTATAGCCAATGCTATTGATACTGTAGAAGATGTAAATAATGTAATAGTAGCACAATATATGAATTCACCAATTTATCTAAGAGATGTCGCAAAAGTATCAAAGGGGATTGACAAACAGAATTTTAAAGATGTAGGAATTCTGTATAGAAAAGAGCATAAACAGGAGAATCCATTTAGTCATGAAAAAAGACAAATCACTCTAACTGTCGCAAAACTAGCAGGTACAAATGCTGTATTTGTAGCAGAAGATGTTATCAAAAGATTAGAAGAACACAAGGATGAGTTTGAAAAAGCAGGTATTGGATATATTATTACTAGAAATTATGGAGTAAGAGCAAATGAGGCGGTAAATGAGCTTATGCACCACTTGATGATTACTATTGTTATTATCGCTATAATGCTGGTCTTTGCACTAGGATTCAAAGAGTCAATTATCGTTACATTTACAGTTCCTGCTATCTTAGCAATTACACTCTTTATCGCCTATATGACAGGACAGACAATCAATAGAATTACACTATTTGCTTTTCTACTCTCTCTAGGGCTTTTAGTTGATGCAGCGATTATTGTTATTGAGAATATTCACAGACATCTACACGCCCATGATGCAGCCGACAAAGATATGGAAGAGCTACTAGTAGAGGCGACTGATGAGATTGGAGCACCTACTAATGTAGCTACTTTGGCTATTATTATGACTATGGTTCCTATGGCATTTGTAGGTGGTATGATGGGGTCATTTATGCAACCAATACCATACAATGTACCTGTTGCACTATTTGCTTCACTTGTTGTTGCTTATATTTTTACACCATATTTGAGTCTAAAACTACTCAAAAAACCAACACATCATGGACATCACCATAAGCATGAAGAACATAATCATGAAGAAGTAGAAGGAGGTAAATAGTATGTTTGAAAATTTTATTCATGGAATATTAAAAAGAAAATCTCTTAAACTCTTAGTAATGGTACTAACAGCTATCGCTTTTTTTGCATCTTTGACTATGTTCTCAACCAAAGCAGTATTAGCCAAAATGTTACCAGGAAAAAGCGATAATACCTACTCAATATATGTAGATACTCCAACTGGTAGTTCCATTGAACAAACCAAACAGGTCACATCATGTATAACTAATATCCTCAAAGAGGAGGAGGAGATAAACAATATCTCCATATTTTATGGACAGGGTATACCACTAGATTATGCTGGTTTGGTAAAAGGTTCAAGTATGAAACGAACAGAGAATGTGGCTGAAATATCTGTAAATCTTACTGACAAGCATGAAAGAGATGAGCCATCATTCCTAATGACCCAAAGACTTAGACCTATATTAAAATCAAAATGTGAAAATCTAGTCAAAGGGACAGTCATAAAACTAATAGAGCAACCAGCAGGGCCTCCTACTCTCGCATCTATTGTAGTTGAAGTTCATGGCGAAGATATTTTACATACTAGAAAGTTGGCGTTAGAGGTCTCACAAATACTTGCTAAAACAAAAGGGTTAGTAGATGTAGATATAATGGCAGATGATATTTTTGAAAAATATAAACTCATACCAAATAAAGAGAAGATAGCAAGAAGTGGACTAGCTATCAAACAGGTTAACCAAATCCTATATCTCGCTTTTGAAGGGATGGTAATTGCAACTAAAAACTCTGCAACTGTATCAGAGCAGATTCCTATATTTTTAGTACTGAGCAAAGAGACCAAAGAGCTAAACTCAAATAACGAAGAAGCACTCCTCTCTAAACTCTCATCTCTAAATCTAATGAATATGAAAGGTATGATGGTTCCCCTATCTGAAGTAGTAGAGATTCAAAAAATCAAATCCATGCCTATGATTATGCATAAAGATTTAAGTAGAATGATAAATGTTATAGCTGAAACAGACATGGTTTCACAAGTCTACCCACTACTAGAAGCAAGAGATGTAATGTTAGAGCAGTTTGCTGATAGATATGAGATAGAAAAAGCAGGATTCTCCACCTATATGTTCGATTTATACCTTACTGACAAAAGTACTGGCGAAAAATTCTTGCTAAGATGGGATGGAGAGATGAAAGTAACACTAGATACTTTTAGAGACCTAGGAGCTGCATTTATTGCTGCACTAATTCTTATCTTTTTCCTATTAGTTGTCTATTATAAGAGCTTCGCGTTGAGTGGAATTATTCTATTGGGAAGTTTCTTATCGCTTATGGGTGTAATAGTGGGTCACTGGGTTGCCGATTTAGTCACAGAACAGACCTTCTTTTTGACAGCTACATCTCTAATTGGATTTATTGCACTTATGGGTATTAGTTCGAGAAACTCCCTACTACTCATAGATTTTGCTATGTCACTTATAAATGACAAAGGGATAGAGAAAAAAAGAGCCATAGCTATCGCAGCAGCTACTAGAGCAAAACCTATTATGCTAACAGCTATTGCTATTATCTTAGGTTCTGCACTTCTAGCTAGTGACCCTGTATTTGGTGGTTTGGGTGTTGCCCTTATCTCGGGTACTGTTGCAGCTGTATTTGTATCTCTGCTATTTGTTCCAATACTAATGGACAACGCTAGTGCTATGGATAAAAAAGAGGAAGAAGAAGAGGAGTAAAACACTCTTCTATTTGGAGTAGAAAATCTACTCCTGCTCCTTGCTAACAAACTCCCCTTGAATCTGAGCCATAGCGATACTAACAGCCTGAATTTTTAAAGTAATATTATCAAACAACATAACACTATCCCCTCGTATATTAACCACAACCCCCTCAATCTCTGCATCTAGTACAGCTTTTGCATTCTCTGCTACCTCTACTATATGAGCTTTGAACTCCTTGCCTATCTGTTTCTGGGCCCATCTAGCTAGTTTTCTATCTCTAAAATCCCACTCTGCTTTGGTGGACTCTCTCTCTAACTCTGATACTCTAGCACAGAGTGGCTCTATATTTCGCAATAGATAGTCACTCTCTTGTTCATCCTCTGTTAATTGAGTTTTAATAAGACGATGCAAAATCAAATCAGAGTATCTACGAATAGGTGAGGTAAAGTGAGAGTAGTGACTAAACCCAAGCCCAAAGTGACCCTCATTGTCTGCGGCATATGTAGCCTGTTTGAGTGATTTGATAATCATAGCATCAACCTCACTAGCTAACCCCATACTATCGGCCTCTTTTTGAATTGCTCTCATTAGAGAGGGACTATCATCATAATCAGAGACAAAAAGACCAATATCACCAAGTTGGGCTAATAACTCCTCTATTTTTGATAGTTGAGGTGGCAAGTGAACCCTAAAAATCCCATACTCAAACCGTTTTGCAGAGGCTTGATTGGCTAATAGCATACACTCCTCTATCAGTGAGTGAGAGGGTGTTCCTGTCTCTATCTGTGTAGTGACTAACTCATGAGTAGCATCTATAGTAAGCTTTATCTCTTCACTCCTAAAGTCAAAACCCAAACTTAGTCGTTTTTTTCGTAATTTTTGCGTAATTTTTTGTAGAGGTAACAAAAACTCCAATATTCTTTTCTCATTTTCAGCCTCTATATACTCTCCATTGCTCTTGATGATTCTGTCAACCTCATCATAATTAAATCGTCTCTTGGAGTGGATAATAGCCTCAAAAAACTCCTCTTTTATAGGCAAAAGAGTCCTTTTATCTAGCTCTATCTTGGCTACAAATGCTAATCTATCGGTATAAGGCTTTAGTGAACAGATATTTTCACTAAGCTCTCTTGGTAACATAGGAAATGATTTATGAGGTAGATAGGTAGTAAATCCTCTCCTTTTTGCCTCTTGGTCTATAGGGCTAAAGTAATCAACATAGTGGCTCACATCTGCAATAGCTACATATAAAGTATAGTTATCCAAATCAAAATAGATAGCATCATCAAAATCCTTTGCTGTTACGGGGTCAATAGTACAAAAATCCAAATCCCTCAAATCTACTCTATTTGGATGCTCACTAGCTGTAACCTCTGATTCGACCTCTTTTGCCTGTGCTATACAATCCTCTTCAAACTCATCAGCACGATTAAAAAGAGCTAGAGAAATCTTCTCATCAACCCTCGGGTCTCCTAAATGACCAAAAACCTCTAAGACTCTCTCTGTTACAGAGTCCACTTTTAAAACAGTTCCCATCTTAAAGGCTTTTAAATCCATCCCCTCCATAACAGCATGTGTAGGCAGACCTGTTTTGATATTGAGCAGTTCAAACGCCCCTGACTCATTGGTATTGGTATAGACGATATTGAATATAGAAGCCCTTTTGACAACTATCTGAACCTTGGCAGATGCTCGTCCTCGTCTAGCTATAACTCGCTTGACCACAACCACATCACCATGATTTGCCTCCTTCATATCATCAGGCTGTATAATCAAATCTCTCTGCTCCTTGGTAGGTGCTTCTACAAACCCTCTACCCTGCTTATCTATATACAATCGCCCTACCCTATAGAGTGATTTTAGTCTCCACAGACCATCTATCTCTTCGATAGCTCCTAACCCTCTTAGAGCTTGAAATGAGTTTCTATCCTCTAGCTCTAAATCACTCTCTATAAAACCATTTGTTAACTGTATCGCGAATGGAGACATATATATACCTTATTAAACACTATTTTTTCGTAATTGTAGCCAATTAGAGGTTATAACTCCTACACGAATTTTTTTTTCATTGACATACTCAGATAAGAGAATTATATTTGAAGCAAATTAACCATAGGTCGGGATGCCCTCATCCCGACATAAACTTTTAAATTCCTAAATAATCATATTTTAAACAAAATATAACAATATTTCTTCTATACTGTTTTTAATATAGAATAGGAGAAGTAACCGTGCAAAAAATATTACGTCTCTTTATAGTTAATATAATTTTTGCTTCAACTATATATGCTAAGAGCAATAGAGGAGATTGGAATAGATTGGATAATAGTTTAGGTTCTATTATAGAAGTTTATGATAATGAAAAAAAATCAAATGTTATAGAGTTTTCTAGCCAATCTAATAGGGACACCTATATTAATGGTGCAAAAGATGGAGAGAGAGCATGGAATAATAGAGAATCAAAAACTATACATTGGTGTTTTAAATATAGTGAGAATTATGTAATTATCATTGCTCTTAAGACTATTAAAGGTTATCGAAATTTAATCTATACAGCAAGTGACAAAAACTCCAAGTCATATATAGGTTTAGGTTCTCATACTATAGAAGGGGAATGGGTAACAGTTACTCGTAATCTCGCAGAAGATTTACATAGACAAGACTCTACCAATAAAATTATATCTGTTAATGGATTTGTTATTAGAGGTAATGGTAGAATTACTGATGTACATATGTTAAAAGTAATCAAGCGTTCTATAGTCAAAAGTTTTTATAGGACAATACAAGAAGCTTTTTTATATTTGCAAAATAGAGAGTTTATTAGTGATTCTCTCTCTCAAAAGGTTACTAAACGCGATAATAAAGAACCAAGTGACAAAAGAGTTCTCCCAACTATTACACTTATCAATGGAGAGAAAATATATCTCAAAATAGGAGAGAAGTTTATCGAACCAGGTGTTATTGCAAAAGATAGTAATGGTATGCCATTAGATATTGAGTTTATTGGAAGTGTTAATGAAAATCAAATAGGTGTCTACCCTATACATTATTTGGCTATAGATAAAAATGGAAATGCAACCTCTGAAACAAGAGTTATCGTAGTTTGGTCAGAAGATATTGATGCTATAAAAGTTGAAGAAGCAGAGATAAATAAAAGAAATAAAGAGTTAGAAGTAGAGGAGATGGAAAAAGAAGATGAGAATAATTCAGAGATAGAGAATTTAGAAGAGGATGAGATTGGAGAGGATGAGTTAGAGGAGTTATACAAAAAAGAGATAGATAGAGAAAGAGGGGTTAAACAAGAGAAGTTTGTAACCAAAGAAGAGATGGATAAAAAACTTCAAAATATCTCCATAAAACTAGAAGATTTAATAGATAGAGATAGATAAAAATTAAATTACTTTAATTTTTATCTCTTTTAATTTAAGTAAAGATGCCAATATAAGTGTTCCTCCCAACATCTCTATAGCCTCTTCTGTAGCTCTCATAAGCTCTGCTATACCATTTCTAGTTAAGGTATAAAAAATATCTGATAATAAAGGGAAATTACTATTTGTACCCTCATAAAAATCAAGAAGAATAGCAATAGCATATAGAACAAATCCCCCAATTAACATATAGATAGCTTTTGTTTTATTTTGTTTTAGAAATTTTTTACTTGTAACATATGCAATAAATAGACCAAACAATGCAAATATCGGAACAAATGCTACTTGCCAATAGTAACTCATAAATCCTGTTTTTAAACTCTCTTCTGTAATTATTTCTCCTATATCTGAACCAATATGTTCATGTATTTTAAACATATCATCAAAACCCAAGTATAGAAAAAATAGAGAAATCACTAACCATTTCCACCTATTTTTCTCTCTATATAATAGAAAATATACCAATGCTACCAAAATCATGATAACAAAAGAGAAAAAAGTAGGTACATTTTTCTCTCTAGTAATATCAAAATAGTCTTTGAATAGATAATAGTCTTCTAAATCTATAATATAAGAACTATAAAAAAGAAGTAGAAAAAATAGAGAAATAGTACCAAATGATAAGAGTATATTTTTTGTGTTTAATGTTATACTAAATGAATTTTTCATAAAAACTCCAAGTTAAATTTTAATATTTTATAATAAATTATAATATAAAATAACTTAATCAAAGATAAAAATCACTAAAAGTATGTTATAATACGTTGTTTTTCGTTTTATAAGGTTATGGTTAAAACCATTTAAATTAAATAATTATCAGGAGATAATAAGTATGAAAAATATTAAATTTTTTTTAAGTACGATAGCTATTGCTTCTCTCGTACTATTTGCACCGTCAATAATATCAGCAAAAGGACATAGTGGAAAATCAGGAAAGCATGGACACTCTTATGATTGTTATGGAGATGATGGGAACTCAGGAAAATCAGGGAAGTCTGGAAAACATGGTCATCATGGTCATCATGGCAAATCAGGAAAACATGGTCATCATGGTAAATCAGGAAAATCAGGTGGTTCTGGTGGTTCAGGAGAATGTCATGAAAATAGCTGTACACCATGCAAGGGTGGATTGAGTTCAATAACATTTAGAAATGATGGTTCTAGTCAAACTGTTAATATCACTGGTAAAAAAGGTGGTCAACTTTTTAGTGAATATATTGAATTTGGTGAAGTTTTTACTTATCAAAGCAACGGAAAAATGGATAACAGCATTTATATTAATGATGCCTATATTCATACAAGCTGTTCCAAACCTCTCTATGCAGGTATGAAAGTTGGTGAATTCACATTGGTCTCTGCAGTATCTGCAAAAACAGGTAATACTCTTTGTAGACTTCCTGAACCTTCTACTGGAAAAGTGTGTGGAGTTGTCTTTTATGATAAAAACAACAATGGTAAACAAGATGATGGAGAAGAGGGAACAAAAGGTATAGTTGTATCTGTTTTGGATGCTAATGAAGAGACCAAATTAGGAGAGACAAGAAGTACAGGTTTTTATTGTATAGATGATGTAGCTGTAGGTGAAGCTACTGTAACTGTAAAAGAGTCAACTCTCCCTGCCAATGCAGATTTGACTGTAGGAACTAATCCTACTGATATTACAGTTATTGGAAATAAAAAGAATAGTGCAGGTAGAGATGGTTATATTTTTCCAAAACCTCCTGTAGGTAAAGTGTGTGGTGTTGTTTTTAATGACAAAAATGATAATGGTAAACAAGACGATACAGAAAAGGGAACATGTGGAATAGTTGTATCTGTTAAAGACTCTAACAATAATGTAAAAACAGGAAAAACAACAAGTACAGGTTTTTATTGTATAGATGATGTAGCTGTAGGCGAAGCTACTGTAACTGTAATAGAATCAACTCTTCCTGCTCATGCGAGTTTGACTGTAGGTTGTAATCCTAATACCGTTACGGTTATTGAAAATAAAAAGAATAGTGCAGGTAGAGATGGTTATACTCTCTCTTGTGGTGGTTGTAGTACCTGTGAATAGATAATATCAATATAGGAGTAAATTGGGCTTTGAAAAAGTCCAATTTGCTTCATCTATATTAAACTTCTTGATATAACATTAGTTATCGAATCGACTCTCTATCTAACTCTCCTGATTTTAACTTGGTCATATACTCATGCAGATACCTTTTGACATCACCTGACATAACAAGCAATCCAAAGATATTGGGTAGAGCAAGAGCCAAAAATAGAATAGAGCTAAAATCGACCATAGTACCCGTATCTACTACTGTAGCAATCACAATAAAAGCCAAAAAGATTAGTTTAAACACAATAGATGATTTGACACCAAATAGATAAACCCATGCTCTCTCACCATAGTATGACCATGAAATCATAGTAGAGAATGCAAACAAGAAGATTGCAAAACCAAGAATCGATGGGAACCAAGAGACAACTGAACCAAACGCAGCAGAGGTTAGATTTGCTCCCTGTTTAGCATCTATAAAGGCTTGTAGCTCTGGTGTTCCACCTGCATATACACCTGTAATAATAACAACTAATGCAGTCATTGTACAGACAATAATAGTATCAACAAACGGTTCATAGAGCGAGACTAGACCCTGTCTAATAGGGTATTTTACTCTAGCAGGAGCGTGAGCGATACCTGCTGAACCAAGTCCTGCTTCATTTGAAAATACTGCTCTTTGGAAACCTTGTGCCATTGCTCCAAACATACCACCTGCTACGGCTGTAGGGTTAAATGCTTCTCTAAAAATCAGTGCAAAAGCATCAGGGATAACAGTAATATGAGTTCCTAATACCCACAGAGCCATAACAATATAAAAGACAACCATAAAAGGAACAATCGCCTCTGCTACATGTGCTATTCTCTTGATACCACCAATAATAACAAACCCCACAATAATAGCAAGGATTATCCCAAAGGCATATGGATAGGTCTCAAAAATAGGAAACTGCCCCTGCATAATGCCCAATGATTGAGAGACTTGAAAGGTATTACCTGCTCCAATAGCCCCCAACATCATAAAAAACGCAAACATAAGAGCTAGATACTTACCAGTTTTTGCAAAACCTTTTTGTGCTAATCCACTAGAGAGATACTCCATACCTCCACCCATAATAGTCCCATCAGGTAGAAACTCTCTATATTTTACCGAGAGGGTAACCTCTGTAAACTTTAGAGTCATACCCAAAAAACCTGCCATTATCATCCAAAAAGCCGCCCCTGCACCACCCCAAGAGATAGCGATAGAGACAGCGGCTATATTACCTATCCCCACAGTTGCTGATAGTGCTGTTGCTAGTGATTGAAAGGGGCTAATAATCCCTTTGTCATCTTTGGTGTGGTATTTTCCTGCTACAATTTGGAGTGAGTGACCTAACATCCGAAGATTGACAAAACCCATCTTGAAAGTAAGATATACTCCCCCCATAATCAACCATGCAACAACAAATGGTAATTTTGCTCCATCTATTAGTCCAAAGAAAATATCAAATAACAAGATATTTTCAAAAAAGCTATTAATCAATTGAATTATTTCACTCATATAAGCTCCTATTTTTGTTAGATAACATTGTATTGAAAACAAGATAAAACTTACTATAATTTTACCCCAAAAAGCATCTCCATACATAAAAGATGTCTTTATAAAAAATGAAATAATCACAAAAAAAACAGAACTATTTCACTTTTTGACTATAATTATGAAATAAATATCTATTAGAGAGGTAAATATCAAAAATGGTTGGTAGAACTATTTAATGAATATGAGCATGTGTTTAAATCTTTTTTTGATTCTAAATGGAGATTTTGATATAGCAATATGAACAAAGGAACAAGAAATATGCCACTGTCTATTATGCTCTACCTCATAAAGAGAAAGAGATATATCAACACTCTATCCCATTAAAAATCCTATATTTGGGTGAAAACTGGTATTTGGCTCTGTTGACTCCTGATAATATTTTAGAAAATAGTGCTTTTAAGCTGTTGCGTATTAATTTTATAGAGAGGGTCAAAGCCTCTAGTATTGAGCCAAGATTTTTTCATGATGATAACCTAGCCAAAATAGAAGCAGATAGATTTCTAAAAAATATCCAAAGCTCTTTTAGCAAAATCAATACTCCTACCTACTCTGTAACCTTGCAAGTGCATTTTTCCAAAGCTCGTTATTTTCAAAACAAGAAGTATCTGAAATCTCAAAAAGTAACTGAAATATTGGAAAATAGGGATATTTTGGTGGTTTATGAGATTAATAATGATATGGAGATTATCCCTATTATTCAGCGTTGGATACCTTTTGTTAGGGTTATTGAGCCTTTGAGAATCAAGGAGAAGATTGAGGAAAATATAAGACTTTTTGTGAAAGGGTGGTAAAAACGAAAGTTTTGTGTGATTTCTTTTTGTATAATGAGGTTTAATCTTATTTTTAAAGGGAAATTATCATGAGTATTGAGTTTGAGTTTTTTGAGGCAGGGCATGGAGATAGTATTTTAGTCATGACAGATGAGG
>CAZSHP010000039.1:0-17765 GCA_964606545.1 uncultured Sulfurovum sp.
GCCCCCAATTCCAAGCCAATCTTGCCACTCCACACGCTTGTTTAAAGTAGGTTATTTGATGATTATTTGGTTTTAATTCAATCTTGTGAGCAATCATTTGCAACTTCTTTGAGTTTTTCTATCAATTTTTGATTTTTTCTACTTCTTGAACCGTATAATCTTGCAGAAAAAACAGTTATTATCTCTAAAACATCTTTTGCTAAATTTTCTTCAAATGAAGCATCTTCTCCTCGATTTATAATAATAACTTCTACATTTTTAGCTTTACAAATTGAAAATATCAATTCAGCTCCAAATCTTAACAGTCTATCTTTATGCGTCAAAATAAGTCGTTCAACTTTATCTCTAATAATTAAATCTATTAGATGTTGTAGACTTTTTTTATTATAGTTTATTCCACTTCCTAAATCACTTATAAGCTCAAAATCCCAACCATTTGATGCACAATAGAGTTCTAAAACCTGTTTTTGTCTATCTAAATCCTCTTTTTGCCCATGAGAAGATACTCTCGCATAGGCAATAGTCTTTCTATCTTTTTGATTAAAAAGTTTCATATTTGGTCGAAGTGAAGAGAGTCTATATCTTCTCTGATTTCCTTTTGTTCTCTCATCAGGAATAAGTTTTTTCTCTCTTTCCCATCTTCTTAGTGTTGATTCTGATACTCCTAAGAGTTTACCTGCTTCTTTTATTGATAATAATTTATCCATTTGAGCGTATTATAGCTAGGTTTAGATAATTATTTGATTAACTGTATTAACCCTCCAAAAAAGAGGAGTATCTGTAGGTGTTATTTAGTAAAAAACTACTCTATTAATGTAGGAGCAGATACAAACTGATACCCCTCTGCTTCCAATCCATCTATAATCTCGGGTAGATATTGGTCTCTTAGGTATGGATGATAGAAGAAACTAGCTACTCCATCTCTAACTACTTTTAATTTTTTTGAAAACCTTATAATATCACTTGGGAAAATTGCTCTATAACCCTCATTTGGTTCATTCTCTATATTGTGGATATTTTCAGGGATGATTTTATATCCATATAAATCTTTTTCTATTACATATGGATAAAATTGTCCTATAAACTCACTCTTTTTCTCTGTATCATTGCTATCTTCATTTGGATAGTATAACATTCTAGCATACTGCACAGGGTATATATTTTTGATAGCTCTATAGTGTTTTGCTCCTGCCATATAGTGAGGTGCTTCCCAACAAAAAGCATCTATATCTAACTCTGCTAAGATACTTTTTCCACTATTTATTCTATCTCTTGCCCATGTAGGTGAATCATTCATAATAGGGTGTAGATAGAGATATGGTTGGTTTGGGTCAACTTCTACTACTCTCATAAACTCAAAATCATCTCCACTTAGACCATTATATGGGTTTCTTATCTCTGATTCATTCATATCATCTGTACTAAACTGATGTGTTGTTCCATGTTGGACAATAGTTATTCTACCCTGATTGTATAGCTCTTTTAGTCTATTTCCTATGGATGAATCAGATAAACTTACCGTTGTAGAGACTCCATCATTCTCTATCCCTAGAGGGTCTTTGTATAGAGGTATAGTAGCTACAGAAAAGGGGATATTTTTATCATTCATATAGTTGGCTATGACATTCAAATCACTCATCTCTGTTCTAGCATCAACATCTTCTAGTCTCATGATAGCTTTGTGGGACTCTGCATGGTCTATCCCCAATATATCATGAAGCAAATCAGAAAATGCCAAATATCTATCCTCTTCTGACATATAGGTAAATGGAATATCCCCTACATACCAAAAGTTATCATTACCTCTAGTGATATAGGGTTTAGTAGGTGTCTCTGACCCTGATGTCAAAGTTGAATAGGCTGTTGCAACTATATCAGTCTTATTTTCATCTACAATCTCCAATATACCTAACTCCTCTTCACACGCATATCTATTGTCTCCCTCATCTTCACACGCAGATATATCAGCCCCTGGTGTAGCAAAAGGGATAACTCCTTTGAAGAGTTCTGTATCTTTATACTCTACTCTATTATAATGAGCATCCCAAGAAGTTCCATAGAAATGAAAACCATAAGTATCTGCAAAGCTTGTATCGTTGAGATAGTTATCCATCCAAAACTCCTCTAGCGTATAGAGATTGTAGTTCATCCATGCAATAGGGTGATTATAGTAGGCAATATCTCTAAAAAAATTCTCATAAGCCTCTCTCTGTGATGACTCTACAGGATAGTAACTCAACACATCATAGGTACTACCTATATAAAATATAGCCATTTTTTTATTCATATCATTGGCTAGATACTCATCTGCTGGTTTAGAGATAACGCTTAAGTCTTTGAAGTGTCCAAGTAGATTTTCCAAAAGCATAGCATACTCTTTGCCAACCTCTCCATAGTCTCCTGCTCTGTCATAGAGAATTAGAGCCTCTTTTGGTCTATTTGGATTTGCTACTAGCTCTATATTATCAACTCTAATGCTCCCTCTAACCAAAAAAGCATTTATAGAGATAATCTCATTATCAGACTCAAACTCTGCTAAATCAGCATCCAAATCTCTACTATACTCTCTCCATTGACCATTTTGTGTACCTACTCCTAGCCCATGATGAATATAGATAGAGGTTTCACCCTTGCCATAATTGGCATCACCATCTGTATAGTAGAGGTATCTATCACCTTTGAGAGTTTTAACTAAAATATAGATAGTATAATTCTCACTACTCTTCATTCTAAATTTCAGTATGCTCTCTTTGGTATTACGCCATGAGTAAATATCAGTAAATGAACCCAAAATATATCCATTTGACTCTCCTGTACCATTCAAATCAATAACTGTACTATTTATATCAGTATCGTATAGAGCTGTAATAGTTGCTCCCTCGGGTACATTATCATAGATACTCCAACTCTCTGTAGTGTTGTCTTCTGCATCTTCATAGAGAGTGGCATAAGAGAGGTTATTCAAAAGAATAACTGCAAATATTAAGTAGATTATTCTATTTAACATAATTTTTCCTTTTTTTGGGAAGTTTAACATATTTATTATTAACAGTATTAGTTTTTTTATGTTTTTTATTAATAATACTCTAGTTGAATGATAAAAACTAATAGGAGTTAATTTATAAAAAAATAGAATTATTGTCATAAATTTTATGGAACTTAAAGTAAATTTTTTTATAAATTTAAATATAATAAGGCAAAAAGGATAGGCATGACCGTTACACTCAATATTCAAAATAAACAGCTATCAAATAAGATATTATGGCTTTTAGAACATTTCAAAGATGATGGTTTGGAGATTATTACAGATACTCAAAAAGAGGTGTCAACAAAAGAGAAACCAAAAGGTAAATTTTCTAAATTTGCAGGAATGTGGAAAGATAGAGATATAACTCAAAAGTCAATTAAAGAACAGGCTTGGAGATGATAGTTTTAGATACAAATGTATTGATTGATATTTTAAATGATAATCAATTAACTATTGAAAAGATACAATCTCTTGATACTTCACTAGCTATCTCTTCGATTACAGTTATGGAACTTCTATATGGAGTATTAAATAAAAGTGAAATTGAAAAACTCGAAAATTTTTTTACTCTTTTTAAAATTATTGATATAAATGAGGATATATCTAAACAGTCTATAGCTCTTATTAAAACCTATGCTAAAAATCACAAATTGGATGCCCCTAGTAGTTTTATCGCCGCTACAGCTTTAACTTTAAATGTTCCTCTCTTTACATCTAAACTCAAAAATTTTCAATTTATCAATGGGCTGATATTTCAGTTGGCTTAGTCTGTCAATTAATCCACCCTAAATTTGTAGGGTGGTGCTTTTCAGCCCACCTTTTACGCAATCAAATATCTTTTTAGTGGGCATAAATGTACCACCCTATAACTCTAAAGTGTTAACTACTTCTAAGAGATTATGAAACATACAAAAAAAACTATTCGTTATTAACTATTCACTCGCAAAAGGAGACAGATTTTATAAGTCTTGAATCTTTTGTGTCAGACAAACTGCTAAACTAAGTAGCTTCAAGCTACTTAAATCTCTTCCTAAAATATATATCAATACTTTGTGATGGTATCTCTTTTTGGTGTTGCCCTACTCTAATTTTGATATTTTTACTAGCATCATGCTCCAAGATAAAACTGTTTCCCTGTTTTGAGCTTTCGATTAAAAACATGTTTTTCTTGGAGATTTTTTTGCCTGTCTCTATTGCAAATCCCTCTCCTGTTCCGTCATCTTTGATAAATACTCTATCCAAATCAAACTCATAAGCCAAATCTCTTGCTGCTTGATTCAGGATAAAAAGTTCTGCTTCTCTGCCCAATGAGCCTTCGCCATCTCCTATTTGAGTTGCAGATACACCTAGAAGTAGATAGGACATAATATCTTTTTTTGGCATAGGTGGCTCAGAGCTAAACTCCAATTTTGGACGATTTGCATTTCCACCTATGCCTATATGAATAAGAACTTGTGGCAACTCATACTCTACATTTATATCTAATAGAGGATTTATATCTTTATCTCCTCTAAAGACAATATTGGAATCTTTGACCAAAAATCTTTTTGGTACTTGGTCAACTCGTCCATTTATATCTCTTATTTTACCCAATATCCCTAGTTGTCTACCCAATAGTTTTTTTGCTCTTAGGTCAATATCAAATACCAACTCAATATCAGGAGTTCTATATTTTGCCTGTGGTACTTTTAGTTTTATATCAATAGCAGTATGCTCTAAAAATAGGTCTTTCTCTACCTCTTTTTTATTTTTACTCTTTTTGTCTACAATAACTACATCAGGGTCATAATCAGCATCTAAAAATTTTGCCTCATAAAAAAGTCTCATTTTTCTTATATCAATAAGACCTGTTATAGTCTTATCTAATCCTCTCTGTTTATAATCAATATCACAATTTAAATACATACTTCCATAATCAGGATGTCCTATAGGTAGTTTATCTATCTTTATCTTTGCATCCATATGCTCCTGTGTACCTTCACCTTTTACCAAGATATTTGGATGTATATCTAATAAAACAGAGCGTTTTTCACCCAAATATATCTTTCCTGCTTGGTTTAGATAAATCTCTTTGTTCAACTTCTCATCCTTAAATCCTGTGGTTTTTAAATTTAATCTATTTATAGTCAAAAGCTCTCTATTATAGTGAGCATCAAAACCTAGAGACTCAATATCAAATCCATTTAGTTCAAATCTTGGGGACTCTACCTTTGCCCAAATCTCCTCGCCTTTAAGCTTTACATCTGTTTTCAAAGAACCATCTATATTAAATCTTTTAAACTCATAGAGTTTAGTTAACTCTATCTGTAGTTGTTTTAGAGAGTCTATAGATAGGGTAGCTTCTATATTTTTCTCTTTTATATTCCCCTCTACTTTGGTTGATAGATGCTCTGTTTTTATAGTTCCATACAACCCTGAATCATCATTTTTTATATCAATTTTGGCTTGAAATTTTTTGTTTGAGTCTATATTTCCTCTAATCTTGAAATGCTCTTTTGAGATTGTTGCTGAACCTTTTAGATTTAATCTAATAAATTTAGACTCTAGCTCTTTTGGTAACTCAACTATCTTGTATAGATAGAGATTACGGGTTTTTATATCAAATGAGAAGTGGTCATGATTTGGGGTAGTTGCTAAAAGGTTAATTCTTTTTGAAGTTACTTTTACCAAAGCACCTGATGAGCTATTTTTTACCTTTAATTTCATAGGCATAATAGGATTTAAATTAACACCAAATGAGTTAAATTTTTTTATGTCTAAATTAGTATCAATATTTAGTTTTTTGGGATTGGTGTAGTTCCCACTAAATTTACTATCTAGGTTAAATCCAATCTCTTTGGAGCTATTTTTTACCTTTAGACTACCGTCTATTGTACTATTTTTCAAATCAAGGGTAATAGGTGTACTGTGGATAACTACCTTTGATAATTTATGATTCCTTGTAAAATCTGCTCCTCCATCAACCTTAACTGTTACCTTTTTGATACCACCATGGAGTTCAACTTTGAGTTTTGGTGAGTCTTGGATAACTATCTTATCAGCTTCCAAGAAGTGATTTAGATATTGAGCATTGGCTTTTATATCTATCTTGCCTTTATATTTTAGGGTATTTGTTAGATTATTAAAATTTAGAGTAGCTCTATCTCTGATATGTCCACTACCTCCTGTAGAGTCAAAATCTGTAGTAACATCAACTGTTGTATCACCTCCTAGAGGGTCGGTTTTCCCTGTTAAAAGAAGTGATTTTATCTCTAAATCTATATCTTCTCTTTTAATTTTTAGACCCTGAAAATCTACTTTGAACTTAGTATCTTTTAGTGTACCATCTGCTTTGATATTTATATCAGCGACACGCCTTATAGAGAGATTTTTATCAGGGATTTTAGACTCTATAAACTCTTTTTTGGGAGTTATTTTTGCCAATAGATTGAACTTTAGAGTATTATTCAAATCATCCAAATCTAACTTAGTATCACCGTCTACTTTTATCAATGCTACATTGGAGTCTATAGTTGTTTTTACATCTGCATCTACTCTTTTATCTATTACACTATACTCTCCAGTAGAGAAAAGCTTATTGCTCTTTAGAGTATATTTATTCTGTTTTAGATTTATCTGTTTGAGTGTGAGATTGTATTTTAGCTTTTTCATGCTACCTGAACTCTTTAATTTTAGGATAGGAGAGTCATAAAAGGTTATATTTTGGTCTGCTAAAATCTCTGTTAGAAATCTCTGCTTTGGATTGATTGTGGTCTCTATCTTGTAATTTAGAGTATTATTCAAATCGTCCAAATCCAACTTGGCACTACCATTTAGTTTTAGAGAGGCTATATTAGATTTTATATCTGTTTTTATATCTCTGAGGAGAACTGTTTTATCTATGACACTGTAGTCTCCATCAAACAAAACCTCATCACTCTTTAGGGTATACTTATTCTGTTTTAGATTTATCCTTTTTAATATGAGATTATATTTTAGCTTTTTCATACTACCAGAACTTTTGAGTTTGAGAGTAGGAGAGTCATAAAAAGTCATATTTTGGTCAGCCAAAAGCTGTGTAAGAAAACTCTGCTTTGGATTGATTGTAGTATCTAGCTTATAATTTAGAGTATTATTTAAATCATCCAAATTTAGTTTGGCTTCTCCATCTAGTTTGATATATGCCATACTCCCTTTTAGCTTCGTTTTGAGCGTAGCTTCAATATCTTTTTTAGGAATATTATAGTTACCAAAAAGTATAAGCTTTTCACTATCTACTTGGTACTTATTCTGCTTTACTCCTAATCTATGTATATTTAGATGATACTTGACCTTTTCCATATCTCCACTAGCTTTTATAGTCAAAATAGGATTGTTAAGGAGAGTGACATTGTTATCAGCAACAAAAGGGTTAACAAAATCTCTATTTGGCTCAACCTCTGCGATAAATTTTACAAAATCATTTTTGATAGAGCCATCTAGTTTGAGTTGAGTAACATTAGAATCAAGCATCAATTTAATATCACCTCTATGCTCATCTTTCATATCTGTTGTTAAGTCTCTAATCTCCAATCTTGCACTATTGACTCGATATTTATCATATATAATATTTTTGAGACTAATATCTGCTTGGTTTAAAACTATCCTATCAAAAGGTAGAGTAGTGTTACCATCACTACTATTGCTACTATTACTATCAATAAGTGAGGCTAGATACTCCCTATCTATCTCTATATCCTCCATTTTTATATGGTCTATATAGAGTACTCTATCCTCCAATTTTCCCCAATCAACTTTTAAGTTAATCTCTTTGACTCGGATTTTATCTCGATAGTTAACATCTTTGAGCTTAATCCCCGATAGCAACCCACCCTCTATAGAGCTATATCTAACCCCCTGCTCTTTTAACTGATTATCTGCCAAGGTTAATGCTACAGATGGAGACTCTATCAAAAAAATCAGGAATAGAGACAAAAAGAGAACAAAAAGAATCAACCAACGAACTATTGAATAAAAGAATATAATTACCCTTTTCATCAAAACACCTGTCCTATTCCTAGATGCAGTGCAAAGTCTCCATCCTCTTGGAATCCAATATCAAATCTCAAAGGACCAATAATAGATAGATAACGCATACCTACACCATAACTTCTATACCAATCATCATTAAACTTATCTACCTCTTGTGAAATTGTAGCACTATCCATAAAGCCAACTACTGAAAAGTTTTCGCTTAGATAGTATCTCCCCTCCAAAGAGGTATCAATAAGCCCTACCCCACCAATAGCATCACCCTCATAGTGAATACCCAAATCTCTATACTCATACCCTCTATTACTCATAGCTCCCCCAGCAAAAAAATGTTTGAACACAGGTGTCTCTTGACTAAGTCTCCCATACTTAACCTTGATAGCAAATACCATTGGGTCTACCTCTTTTATATATCTACCCTCTAGTAGTAGTTTGAGATAATCTATCTCTGATGCCAATGGTTTCATAGCCTTTTCAAGATAAATAGAAGTATAGTAACCATTTTTTGCATCCATTACAGAGTCTCTCTCATCAATCACCAATCTATAAAAGAGAGAGTTAATAAGATAACTACCATCAAGTATCATTCCATTATCTGAGCGTATATCATTATACTCCAACTGAAAACCAAAAAAGTGTTCAAGATTTATAAACTTTTTTCCAAAAGTAGCTTTCTCCATAGTAAGCCCCTCCTCATACCCCTCATATTTCCAATTTTGATAACTAAACTCATTTCTGAAATTAAACTCATTTATAAGTGGTCGAATAACTTTTGGGTCATAAAATCCTGTATAGAACCTATACCCCTTTTCAGCAACCTTTGCTCCTGCTTTGAACTCACGCAGATTCCCAAAAAAATTATGGTCTATATACTCAGCTCCTCCTCTTGCACCCTCATCTGTATCATATCCCAACATAGAAGAGAACTCCTTGGTCTCACCCTCTTGGAGAGTGATATTTATAGGAGCTATTTTTGAACTTTGATTAAAATCAGCCTCCATCTTTATCTTATCAAACACCCCTAATTTATAGATATTATCATAACTCTCTTCTACTTTTGATATGTCATATAATTCATCCTCTCTATAGACAATCTGCTCAGTTATCAACGCATCATCCATCTTGGAGCTATTGTTAACATCTGTTTTCCCAAAATAATACTTTGTACCTTTATCAATAGAAATCTCAATATCAACTTGATATGGATTATCTGTACTAACAAAAGCTTTGGCACTCATTTTGTAAGTAGGGTAACCATTCTCCTCCAAATATCTTGTAATCTTTTTTTTGGTCTCTGTAAAATCCTTTGTTCGAAATCTTTTACCTTTTTTAAATAGAGCAAATCTCTTAAATTCACTATCCATTTTTATAGATTTTACCTTTATTGCTTTGCCTTTTTCAATAATCAATATGACAGTATCTTCATAAGTTTTTTGATTTATTTTTGCATTATAATATCCCATGCTCTTAGCATAGTTTTCCAGATTCTCTACAAAATCAGGTATCTGTTCACTTTCAAAAGTGGGGTCACTCTTCCAAAACTTATATATAGGTGGATACTCTATATGACAGACTTTTAGTAGTGTACCTCTATCAAACTCTCCACTTACTAAATCAATATCCCCTTGAAACTCTATTTTTGTAAATGTTTTTGCATTTATAAGTAGTGTAAATATTATTAGTATAGTTAAATATCTTTTCATGCTATAGATTTTAGCAGATTACTATTATAATAGTTTTATTTCTTAAAATTTTTCTTTGATAATTTAAAAAAATGATACTTAAAAAATAGTAGTATAAAAAAGAGATGATATAATACCAAATGCAACTATTAGAATACTTCCACGACCGAAACAACAATATCTCAAACTACCATCAACGAAAATACAATATTCCAAATAGTAACAGAGTTCTAATCTATGGCTCTCCTGCATCAGGTAAAAGCTATTTGGCATTAGACTATATAATGAGTATCAATTCTAAAAAGAGCTTATATATAGACTTTAGAGACCCTAAATTTCATTTCAAAGATATAATAGAGGAGGATATAGAGGGTTTTATAGAGGCAAATGGAATAGAGATACTCATCCTTGACCACTATAAACATAACTATTTCCAAAGAGTTCCAAATTCAAAAAAACTAGTTATTATATCTGACTATTTTTATGATTATGGAGATGAATTTCAAAACCTAGAGGTCTCACTACTAGACTATGAGGAGTTTTTTTCATTTCAAAAAAGAGGAACAGAGACTCAGGTTTTTAACCAATTCTTACGCCAAGGGACACTCCCTCAAGTAGCAATAGATACAAAACCAAAAGAGCAACTCTTCTATCTATTTATAGAGAGTCATTTTGACAAATCTGAACAGAAGCTCTTGGGAATACTTGCTCATTTCAATACCTCAACAGTCACTACACACCAACTATATACATATGCAAAAGAGCGTTATAAAATATCCAAAGACCTAATATATAGACAGATAAAAAGGCTAAAAGAGAGGGCTGTTATTAGATTTATCCCCGATGCTATTAACGCAAATACAAAAAAACTGATATTTTTTGATTTTGCACTAGCAAAATATCTAACACTTACACAGAGATTCCCAAAACAGTTTGATACTATGGTAGCTCTATCTCTAATCAAACACAAAGTAGAGTTCCAAGCTTTTGGTATAGTAGGATATTTGACAAATAGTGGACAACTTATTATCCCTGCTCCATTTGAGAGTGAAGAGAGTTCTTGGAAAAAAGCACATAGCAGATTTATAACTTATAAAATAGCTGAGGTAAAAAAGGTCTATATTGTAACCGTAACAGCACAATATAGATTTGAGATAGAGAATATAGAGTTTGAAGCTCTACCCTTCTATGAGTGGGTTGTTATTAATGATGAGAGTTAATATATTAATAATACTCTATCTCTATTTCAGACATTTTAACTGCCTTGTTCATCAACTCTTTTTTTCTGACTTCATCTATTTTATAGGTTGCCATCTATATTGTGGGTCTATAACCTTTATAAATGGTACTCTCTCTGCCACATGACAAGCATTACAGACATGTTTGGTCTTTTTATACTCTTTTGTTATGAGTCTTTCATCCTTTTTCTCTAGTGCCTCTTTCATACTTTTATATTGGGTATCTAAGAACATAGATTGGCTATTAGCTTTTCGTGCAGGTCGTCTGATAATTCCATTCTCTATAGATTTCTTGATTTTATCCCATTGATAGTTTGCTAGAGGGTAATTTTTATCTTTGATAGCGAAATAGAGGCTGTTAAATCTATATCCAACCTCAACCATTGCAAGGTCAAAACCTCTTAGTTGTCTCTCTACTTTTGCAAACTGCTCTTGGGTGCTATTGGTCTCTGTGAGCCAATTAGAGCTTGTTGAGTAACTATTTTGGGCTACAGTATAGTTTAAAAGTAGTGTCAATATGAAAATGAGTCTCATCTGTTTTAATCCTAAGTGTTATTTTTGCAATTATAACCAAAAAGTATCTCAAAACTAATAATTTTTAATTATAATTATTATAATTAAAAATAGAATTGGATGTATCAAAATGAGAGAAAAACTACTAATTAGCGCATGCTTTGTTGGAGAAAATGTCAAATATAATGGGAAAAACAACCAAATAGATTTAACTCTTCTAAAACAGAGATATGAGCTAATCCCCTTTTGTCCAGAGGTAGAGGGTGGACTACCAACACCTAGACCTCCTAGTGAAATTATAAGTTATACTCCCTTAAAACTTCTCAATATAGAGGGTAGAGATGTAACGAATGAGTTTGTATTAGGAGCTAAGAAGTGTGTCGATTTGGTAAAAAAACATAATATCAAAAAAGCTCTGCTAAAAGCTAATTCTCCCTCTTGCTCTTCAGCATTTGTCTATGATGGTTCTTTTAGTGGTAAGTTAATTAGAGGAGAGGGGGTTACTACTCTATTTTTGAAAGATATTGGAGTTGAAGTAATAGATATTAATAAAGTAGCTACAGAAAAAATAACCCTAAATAGATAGAAGAATTCTATAACAAACAGAGGATTTATAATCCAAATAATAACTTATCTCCTGTAACATTTTAGAAAAAAATGTTACTTAATAAGCTAGTTTCCTAGGGAATTATTTTTTTGTATGTTATATCACTATTTTTTTATCTCAGAGACAATTACACCTCTAAACTCATGCTCTTTGAAACCTGTGGCTAAATCATTTGGATATTCTCTGTTGATAATTTCTCTCATCTTTGTAGGCATTTTAGTCTCATCACCATGACATGCAAGACAAGGCTTATGTGTAGGAAGTGCTTTGTAGACTCTAAAATTATCTCCCATATCAACAACCAATGGTTTACTCAAATTGCCATCTGCAATCATATCATTCATAACAACTAAATCTGTCGCATCTGGTTTATTATCTGGATTTCTATACTTGATAGCCGTTCTTCTGATTTTTGAACCCTCTGGAAGAGTCTTGTTATAGTTTGCTCCCATATCATGAGCCGAAGTAGAACACATAACTGTTCCATCTACACCTGTTTTATCTTTTTTGAGTGAATCCATCAGTAGTGGTTTGACACTATCTATCATTCCTTTTGCCTGTTTTAACCCTTTTGCTTGGATTTCAGGGTTTTTCACATAGTTTACAGTTACTTTTTGCTCTGTAGCTTTAGCTTTTCCCTTTTTACCAATATAAGTACCTACTTTTTCTCTTTGTTCTTTTGTTAAGATATTTTGAACCTCTATAACACACTGTAGATGACCCTTTGTAAGCTCAGCTTTTCTTTTTGCAATAGCATCTACTAATTCAGACATCTCTTTTGTTATTTTAGTTCTATTACCCTCATTACTCTCCAAAAGTGATAGCAATGATAATTCCATCTTTTTTATCTCTTTACTCTCTTTGAGTATTGCTGGTTGTTTCTCTTTTTTTATAGTCACCAATTTTTCTATCTGCTCCTTTGAGAGACCAAGTGTTGAGCTTTTTGGATGGTGAAGTACCAAACCTAGAGCAAATGGTAGGTTTTTTGGAATTAAAAAGTAATCTTTTGGGAAATTCTCATGTTTATTAAAAATACTAACCTCTCCTGCCATTTTTGCCATTTTGGCTTTCATCTCTTTTTTATCTATTGGAACATTCGCATCTGCCATAAGTGCTGATACCAATCCTAATGCTAATGTTAAGGTGACAATTTTTCTCATTGTTACTCCTGTTTTTTATTTTTATCTCTAATACTAATAAACTAAACTTATACCTAAGTTAATTTTATAACTTTAAATAATAGATAACTTGAGAGTGATTCAGAATATATCTTATTTCAATTTTATTATTTTTAAAATATTATCTATTTTTTTCAATTTTTTTTAAAAATTACACAATCAAAACACAAATTATAAATATAATTTTCCCATGAGAGAGATAGTCTTTTTCTTCCTATTTTTACTATCTCTAACTCATAATACCACACAAAACAGACACCTCTACTAATATTTCTATTTGCCACTCGTCCGATTAGGACAAGTAGAGGATGTATCTCTTTATCTAAGTTCATACCACTCTACCATTAGAAGCAGTAGTCAGGAACCTCCTGTATATCTATAATATTAAGCTCTAGTTTGGATGGTCTCTCTATCTCCTCCAATTTCTCCTTGACCATATATAGAGACTCATCTGCTTTTATAGTTATAGATTTCTCGTCTATAGAGAACTCAAAAGATTCAGCAGCAGAGTTCTCATGTAGAGTTGTTGAGATAGAGTGGATGAAGCTAAGTATCTTAAACTCTTTTTTATTTGGTAACAACTCTCTGTAGACTTTGTATACCTCTTTGTCATATATCTCTTTTCCTCCAAAACGGAGCAGTATTGCAACTAGTATCATCTCTCTATGAGTTATCCCATAATTAAACTCGTGCATAGTTACATAAAACGCATGTTGGTATGATTTGTAGATATTAAAGGTGTAACCTATAGGAGTAAGCTCTGTAGCATATAGCAGAGAGTTGAGATAGGAGCTATCTATATAGTTCTGCCCTTCAAATAGTTTAAAAAGCTTTATAACACTCATTCTGCACTTTTGACTCGCATGTGGTGTATCAAATCTATCTAACATACTAATCATACTAGGATTTACCCCTATTGGAAACCTTGATTCACTTTTTTTTAGAAAATCATTTAGAAAAACACCCTCTCGTACACCCACTCCAGAAGTTATTATCTCTTTTGCACCTATATACTCTAATATCTCTCTAAATATTAGTGTCCCCTCTCGTATAGTATCAAAACGAGCTTTTGGCAGATTGAGATAAGAGAGCATCCGTTTCTCTACAGATAGTATATCAGCGAAATACCCCTCTTGAGTTTTGAGACTATAACTAAAAGCGTGAATCTTATCAATAGGATACTCTCCATTTTTCATAATAGATTTGGACAATGCTCTAGCTGTTCCACCTATGCCGATAGCTTGTGTATGTCTAAATATCTGTGGTAGTTTTTTAAGCTCTTTTGTGATAAATTTTTGAGCATTTTCAATAGGAATATTTTTATCAAAAAAAAGCTCCTTTAGCCGTACTGTACCAATATTTAGAGAGTAGGTATCAACTATTTTTGAATCTATAATGAGTGCCAAATCAGAGGAACCACCACCTATATCTATAGTGATACCATCTGTTATAGGGAGAAGATTGAGAGCGGCTATAGCACCATATCTAGCCTCCTTAGCTCCATCTATAATCTCAATCTTCAATCCAAGCTCATCTCGTATCCACTCTGTGAACTCTACTCCATTAGGTGCATCTCTTAGGGCTGAAGTTGCGACAGATATTACCTTTGTTACAGGATATAACTTTATAGTATTGATAAACTCTTTTAGTGCAAAATAGGCTCGTCTTATCCCTATAGGTTGTAGGTACCCCCCTTTCTCATAAGCACCCTCTCCTATACGAACTTTGGACTTTTTTTCACATATAAGATGAAATCCATACTGACTAGTTTTTTGAAATATAACCAATCTAGCTGAGTTAGAACCTATATCAATAATCGCTGTCGCTTCTAAACTCAAATCTACTACTCCTCTAATTCAAGCTGACTCAATTTAAACTTTAGCTCCTCCACACTCTCTACTACATCTGGGTCTGACTTGATACAGTCAACAGGACATACAGCAATACATTGAGGTTCATCATAGTGTCCTACACACTCTGTACAACGGTCTGTATCAATTATATATATCGGGTCGTTCTCTTCGATAGCGTAGTTTGGACACTCATCTCTACAAGCGTCACACGCTATACAGTCATCAGAAATTTTTAAAGCCATTTTATATACTCACTTAATATTTTTTTGTTTAAAAAAGATTTATATCTTATCAAAGCTTTGAAATAAATTAAATGTTAATACTCATTGTGTAAAAAACGACTAAAAGGAAAACGAATACTAGCAATAGCACCCCTTTCATCCTTGCGATTTTTCAAACTAATCACTACACCAATAGACTCTGCCGCGTTTTGAGCAATAAAAAGTCCAAGACCAGCTCCTTTTGAATCTACAGAACGTTTGAATGGTGCAAAAAAGTCTTGAGTCTCATCTATCCCTTTACCCTCATCTGTAATCTCTATAATAAAATTATCTTTGTCTGTACGAGCAGAGAGAGTTACTAATCCTCCATCTGGAGAGAAACGCAAAGCATTTTGTATAAAATTTTGCAATATCTGCATAAATAGAAGAGGTTGTATATTTACCATAAATCTCTCTGTTTCGAAATTGTATATAAAATTTCTACTTTGAGAATGTGCTAATAACTCATAACCTTCTGCCTTTTGAGCCATAAAACGAATAATATTCATTCTTTTTGGCTCCTCAAACTGTCCACCTTCTGCTCTACCATATTCTAAGATATTGTGAATCATATTATTTAAAGTATCTACAGAATCAATATTTTGCTGTAGAGTCTCTCGGATATTATCATTCTTTTTATATTTCATTAGAGTTATTTGATTTTTTAGTCTCATAACAGCAAGAGGTGTCTTTAGCTCATGGGCTGTTCCTACAAATAGCTCTTTTCTATAGTTAATAGATGTTTTTATTTTAGAAATTAAACTATTAAACGCATCTCCTAACTGTGCAAACTCTATAGGAAGTTCTCCTGTCTTAATAGGCTTAAGAATACTCTCATTCATATTATTAAACTTATAGGTCAATTTTCGTAATGGATGTATAATTTGCATTGATAATTGAGAGGAGTAATATAATATAATAAATACTACAACAATAATTACAGCTAACATAGTCCAATATATATTGGTAAGCAGTTTTTTTTCTTCGGTTATATCTCTTTTGAGTATAACAAATTTTTCTGATACCAAACTCTTTTTGACAAACTCTACATAGATATGATTATCTATCTGTATAGGCTCTTTGATTCCAGTCTCCTGTTTTTCGGAGGTGATTTTGACTTCTGTTTTAAATATCCCATTTAAATATAACAGATTGAAATCTTCAGAAAATGTATCTTGGTCTGAGTAGTTATCTAAAATAACAGTAGCTTCTCTATTTAGTTCATCTTTTATGCTTTTGTGTAAGTATAATGAGAAGTAAAAAGCAATAAATAGTATAACGGCAACAAGTATTGCTGTCATAAAGACAGCAACCTCTAGGAAGAATCCACTCCCTAGGCTCCTTTTGGAAAGCAAAATCTATATCCTCTTCTTCGGACAGTCTCAATGGTTGTAATGTTTAGTGGTTTATCCATCTTCTGTCTTATTTGGTTTATTGCAACCTCGATAACATTAGGTGTGACTAATTCAGGCTCTTCCCAAATAGCATCAAGCAATTGCTCTTTTGATACGATTTGGTCTTTGTGCATCGCTAAGTGTGTTAGAACTTCAAATGGTTTACCTTTTAGTTCTATCTCTTCACCATCATAGATAATTCTCTCCTCTTCAGGATTGATTATTAGATTATCCACCTCTATGATATTTGAACCACCAAAACGAAGTTTTGCCTCAATTCGTGTTGTCAGTACCTCAAAATCAAATGGTTTTCTAATAAAATCATCTGCTCCAGCTCGAAGAGCTTCTATCTCACTCTCTCTATCATCTCTTGCTGAAAGAATTATAACAGATGTTTTTGGAGATCTCTCTTTTAACTTAACAATAATATCAATTCCATTACCATCTGGTAACATCCAATCAAGCAGTACTAAGTCGTAGTTTCTAATTCCTAGGAAATATTCACCATCTTTGATATTTGATGCTACATCGTTTTGGAAACCAAACTCTTTTAGTCCATCAGATAGTGTCTTGCTTAATGTTACTTCGTCTTCTATAATTAATATTCTCATTTTATTTAAAACTCCTAGTTTAATATGTTTTTAATATTATAACACAAAAATATTATAGTTTAAAGTTTTTTTAAATATAAATCGTTAAAATTTGGATAATTTACAATTATTTTATATTTTTTACTGTTTTTCGTAGTTAAAACAGCCCCTTTGAAAGAGCTACCGAGGCATTTGGTATAATATCTGGCTTGGAGATTTTAAGATATAGCGAAGATATTTGAGGGAAATCCTTAATTAGCCTAGCTTCTATCTCATTTATCGCATCCTCTAATAGTCTATATTTTCTATTTTTTAGGAGATTTTCTATAAGATTTATGACAATAGTATAGTCAATAAACTGCTCTTCTGTATAATTATAGTTAATTTTTGTCTCAACTATAACTTTCTGTTT
>CAZSHP010000040.1:0-17617 GCA_964606545.1 uncultured Sulfurovum sp.
TTGATATTATATTGTAATTTGTTCTTTTTTGTCAAATGGTTGGTTGGTGGTTACATCTATTATAATATAGAGTCCTTTTGATAATCTAAGTAGTGAGTATGGTTTAGCCTTGTTGATATACTCTTGTAGAGTATTGGCTGATAGTATGGATATAGAGTATAGGATTATAGTTAAAAATTTCATGCTCAAATCATAATCTTATTTATCTTTTTCTTTTTTGATGTATGTCAAATTGGAATCTCTTAATAATCCACTTTGAAATTTTATTGACTTTTTTAAGCTGTTGATTATATTTGAGAGTGAGAAGTTATTACTTAGAAGAGATGTTTGATTTTTTTATATATTCCACCTAAGGAGAGGTGGAACAATCTAAAATTTCATAAGAAATTTTATCATTTGTTAAATTAAAAATTATTCAAGATGTGATAGCATCTTCTGCATAGATTCTTGAATCTCCTTAGTAATGTTTGTTTCATTCTCTGGTAGATTTGTGTCTCTTGCCATTTTATATACATTTCTCCATGAAACAAAAACTTTGTCATCTTTTTTGTAGATAGAGATATGACAAGGCATAGCTGCAGCAAAATCTAAAGTCTCTTCTTTTTCTAAAAGTAATTGACCATGTTCAGGATGACAAAGAACCATTTGACGCACTTCACTAGCGAATTTACCTTCGAGTGGAGATTCACCTTTTTTCATACAAGTAGAAACACTATTTTTTGCTTTTACTTGTGACTCATAGATAGAAAATCCTTGATTCAGATAATCATGAAAATATTTCTGAAAACATGCTCCCTGTTTAATACTATTAGTAAAATTTGGAGCAAATATGTCAACAACATTAGTAGCACTCCTGTTCAAAGGTTTTAATAACCAAAAATAAGGTTGTTCTACACCATCTTTTACCTGTTCATTGTATTCATTTAGACCATATTTCCTAACACTAGTAATGATTTTTTTTATACCATCTTCTATTGAATCAGCATTTTGAATTTCATATGTTGATATAAGATTCTCATTAGCAAATGAAAGTATTGTTGTAACAATTAATGTTGACAGAGCTATTTTAATTATTTTTTTTGTATTCATATTTGATATATCCCCTTTTTTAAAAAAATATCAATTTTATTTAATTTTTGCTAAAATAGAGTAAAATTCCATAAAAAATTTTACTATTTATTAAATTAAAAATTATTCAAGATATGACAGCATCTTCTGCATAGATTTTTGAATCTCTTCGGCAATTTTATTTTCATCTTCTGGTAGATTCGCGTTTTTTGCCATCTTATATACATTTCTCCATGAAACAAAAACTTTGTCATCTTTTTTGTAAATAGAGATATGACAAGGCATAGCTGCTGCAAAATTTAAAATCTTTTCTTTATCTAAAAGCAATTGACCATGTTCAGGATGACAAAGAACCATTTGACGAACTTCACTAGCAAATTTACCTTCGAGTGGAGACTCATTTTCTTTCATACAATTAGAAACACTATTCTTTGCTTTCTTTTGTGACTCATAGATAGAAAATCCTCTATTCATATAATCATGAAAATATTTTTGAAAACATGCTCCCTGTTTAATACTATCAGTAAAACTCGGTGCAAACATATCAATAATATTATTAGCACTTCTATTTAAAGGCTTTAATAACCAAAAATAAGGTTGCTCTATACCATTCTTTACCTCTTCATTGTATTCATTAAAACCATATTCATTAACACTAGTAATAATTTTTCTTATACCATCCTCTATTGAATCAACATTTTTAATTTCATATGTTGATATAAGGTTTTCATCAACATATATTTTATCCTCTTTTGTTCTAAATGCTTTATTACTACTAGGAGTAGAATCCCCATTATCATTATAAGCAAATACTCGAATAAAATAGAGTTTTCCCTCGTCTAAACCATTCAATGTTGTATACTGATAAGTTCCATTTGAATCTTTTGGAGGAATATTATCCATCAATATATTTCCATCCAAATCCTCTACCCTAAAACCATCCTCATTATCAGAGTTATCCATAAATGAGATACGAACACTATCTTTTGTCTCATTCCATACTCCAATATAAGCACCTGGTTGAGCTGGTACATTAGATGGTGTAGCTTTTATAGTTCTAAATGATTTAATCAAAGGAGTAGACTCTCCTGCATCATTATATGCTATAATATTGACTGTATATAGAGTAGCCTCTTCTAAATTTCTCAAAGTAATATATTGATAGGTCTCATTTCCATCTTTTGCTCCTACTTTCCCAATAAGAACTCCATTATGGTAAATTTTAAATCCATCCTCATTATCAGACATATCTTTGAAGCTAAGACGTGCAGTATTTTCAGTAAATTTATATGCACCTGCATTTACTGGAGCTTCTGGAACTGTAGTAGCCATTGCATTTATTGATAATAGTATCATTAGTATTGTTCGAAAAATTAATTTTTTTCTCATGTAAGTTTCCCCTTATTTTATTAGTTAAAAAAACAACGATAGTAAAACTATTTTTAATATCATGCTTTAAGGTGAGGATTTTATCTAAAATAGGTTTAATAAACTATAACTTTAATAATTTAAATTAATTATATTTATATATTTAAAGTTTACTTTTGTTCTATTTTATTAAATTATCTTAATCCTTATGGCAAAATTAGGTCTTGGTAATGAAAATTTTAATAGATTATAGAAAAAATATTTAAAAAATGTGTAATAATAGCAAATTGAATTCGAGATATTATTCTTATTTAGGAAATAAGTCTATATTTAAATTTATATTTTACGGTTTTAATTTTTATTGTATAGATAAAAAAGGTTTAAAATTTAGGTAAAAAAGCAAACTCCAAAAGAGTAGCACTAAAATAGTTTTATTAATCTATTGGAAGTAAGCAGATTATATAATATTTTTGCTAAACTCAAATTATGAAAAATTTAGAACCAAAAAGAGTAGAGCAACTACTATCAATAATACCCCAACACCCAGCTACGAGAATAATGCAAATATCTCAAGGAGGTCTGCAACTCTCCGATGCACTATCATCTTTTGTTAGAGATAGAGATTATGAGTTTTTGTTAAATATCACCAATGATATTTTTTATGAGGAGATAAAGGATAGATATATAGAGACCATGGATACCAAAGTAAAAAAACTAAAACTTCAACAGAGAAGATATGTCTCTATGGCAAAGATGTATGATTTTGTTTTTGTAACAGCTATCATCTCCGATGAGATACAAGAGCAGTTCGCCAAGACCATACATGGACATATTAAAAATGCAGGAAATATTATTATATTTTTGCCCAAAAATGATTTGAAAGTACTAGATAATTGGCGACAGACACTAGAGGATAACTATTTCGTTGCCACTAATACTATTGATATATTTGATAAGTATGAGATTCTCATCTCTAAAAAGATGCACGGATGGGGTGGATGATATTTAAAAGATAAACAGACAAGTAGAAGTCACAGATAGGGTAATATTTATAGAGTATGATTCGTAGGATTAGTCTTAAAAGCCAGGTAGTCTCGAACCGTTTCTAATCGAATGTGGGAAAAATATATTGTATTAAATTAGAGACTACCATATGAGAGTCAACTAGGGAAATAGTCGAGGAGAATGTTATGACTCTCATGATAAAAGTATAACAACAGAATGTGTTAAAATCGTGAATCAGATGAAAAAAACTAAAAATTTTGAACTTAAATATAATATTTAAATTACAAATTAAGTTTTAAAATGTTAAAATAAAACAGTTATTAACCGATAAGGTTTTATAATATTGTTTTAAGTTCTATACACGAGGAGACTATAATGTATTATGGTAAACAAAACAGTACAAACATCGACTACTACAACACTTATAAGAGTAGTTCATATCAGTATGATAATGGCAAAGCCTATTTGACTCTTATATTAAAAGTATTATTAATTTTTCTTCTTATGGGGTTACTATTTGTTGGGTATCTGTTTATTATAAATGAGACTAAATTAGCTTCAGCAGAGTCTAAAGATATAGATAACTCTCATCAGTTTAAGATTTATGAGGATAGTACCCCCAAAAGGGAAGTCGAAATAGAGAGAGTAGAGAGAGGAGATGTATGTATGAGCCAAGACGATATAGCCACAGTTGTACAACTTGTTATATCAAAATTGAATAAAGAAGAGAATGGAGAGATAGTAGATGACCAACTTTATACGAAAAAGTTACTCTCCCAAACTGTAGATGTGCTTATCAACTCATCTCAAGATATTGATATTGAGAATTTAAATATAAAACAGATTGTAAAACAGAGTATCGGATTAGAAGATGTAGATAACTATAATAAAATAGTAATCAATCAATCCAAAGAGGAGACCTATACAAATGATAGGTTAGCTCAACTATCAAATGAACTCTCCTCTGCTATAGATGATGATATGTTGAATATAGATAATTCAAACTATACCAAGAGGATAAAAAAGGAGATTGCAGTTCGTTCCAATGAGATGCGTACTATTGTTGTTCAGAGAGGAGATACACTCTCCAAAATATCCTATAGAGCGTATGGTAATTATGACTCTTATCTAAAGATATTTGAAGCAAATCCAAAAGTAATTATAAATCCTGACCAAATTTTTGTAGGGCAGAGACTTAGAATTCCTCTATAGGAGTAGTAGCACTACTCCTCTTTATCTTTTACAGCTTCTGCCTCTGCTTTTGCTCTCTCTCTTTTTTCTCTTATATCTTCATAGTGTTTATGTTCTTGAATCTTTTGTAGTTTTTGTCTCTCTGTTAATCGTAGCTTCTCTTTTAATGCTTTCATCGCAGGTTTTCTATTAGGGTTAGCTTTTTTACAAGCAAAAGTAACATCAGCATGTCCTGTATTGGCATTATATATAATTCTAATACACTCCTCTTTTTCATCATATTGAACATTTTGCATCTGTGAGTAGTAGTACTCATTGCACTCTCCACCAACACCTTTTAACTCAACACACTTTTTAGGAAGTGGTGCTTGTTTTGGTTCAAAAAGATTAAATGTTGCTGCACCTTTACATATACTAAAATATTCACGAGACAGAACAAGGAACTCAATCTTTTTAGTACGAATTATAGGATGTTTTTTTGGATTCTTTTCAAGTGGAGGAAATGGTATATCTTTTTTCACATCTGTTGGAAATTCAAAAATCTTTGGTTCCGTATCAAAAGCCTCATCTTCATCTGAAAAACTCTGAATATTATCACCACTGAAACTAATCTCAGCTTTGATAGATTTTCTAACATCATTTTCAAACTCTGCTAATCTTGCTTTTGCTTTTGCTTCAAACTCATTATAGCTTTTATATGCAAATCTCCCAAAAAAACCTGCTATAATAATCAAGATTATACTACTAAGTAGTCCCCAAAATGTCCATGTTACAAATCCCAAAGCTATAAAAAATGCAAGAAGAACCACTATCCATGTAAAAGTTATAGACTCTTTCCAAAAATAGTCTGTCATATTACGCATAGCTATAGCACGATTTGCCTGAGCACATGCCTTTTTATTATCCCTCGCAACTTTTTTACCTTTTATATTTTTGTTAAGAAAATAATAGGCAAAATATGCCCCAACAGCCATCGTTGCTAATGCAACTATAAAAAGTCCTATACCTGTTATTGTTTCAATCATCACTCTTCCCTAGTTTTTAATGAAAAGTATAGCCAAAAGATGTTTAATTATATACTGAAATGTGACATAAGTATAATTGTTTAAAAGTATTTAAAGTTTATGTTTATAGTTCTGTTAAACTTTTTTCGCTACAATGCCAAAAATCTACTATCTATAGGGTGTTATATATATGAAAAACTTGATTATTGTTGAGTCCCCAGCAAAAGCTAGAACTATTAGTAATTTTCTTGGCAGAAATTATAAAGTCGTTGCCTCAAAAGGGCATATTCGCGATTTACCAAAAAGTTCATTTGGTATTACTGTAGACGAAAATGGAAAATTTGTACCTAAATACTCCATCTCCAGAGATGTAAACCCTGTTGTAAAAGAGTTAAAAAAATTGGCAAAAGATGCAGAGACTGTCTATATCGCAACAGATGAGGATAGAGAGGGTGAAGCGATAGGATACCATATAGCTATAGCAATAAAAAAGGAGCCTGAGTCTCTTCCTAGAATTGTATTTCATGAGATTACAAAGTCTGCTATAAAACATGCACTAGAGAATCCCAGAAGTATCAATATGGACTCTGTAAATGCTCAACAGGCTAGAAGATTATTAGATAGAATAGTAGGCTATAAGCTCTCTCCACTACTAGCTAGTAAGATACAAAAGGGTCTAAGTGCAGGTCGTGTTCAGAGTTCTTCACTCAAGATTGTAGTGGATAGAGAGAGAGAGATAAAAGCTTTCAAACCAGTGGAATATTGGACTATTGACGGGCTTTTTGAGAAGAGTATAGAGTCATCTATCTATGAGTTTAATGGTAACAAAATGGATAAGCTGAGTATACCAAATGAGAAGATGGCAAAAGAGATTGTTGACTCTGCTATTAACGAAAATTTTGTTGTTGAGTCGTTGGAGAAGAGAGAGAGAAAGAGTAAAACTCCTCCACCATTTATGACATCAACTCTACAACAATCAGCCTCTACTCAACTAGGTTTTTCACCTAAAAAGACTATGATGGTAGCTCAGAAACTATATGAAGGAGTCAAGAGCGATAAGGGAAATATGGGTGTTATTACCTATATGAGAACAGACAGTATGAACCTAGCAAAAGAGGCAGTCTCTAGTGTTAGAGAGCATATAGAGAAGAGTTTTGGTGGAGAGTATCTTCCTAAAAAAGCTAAATTTTACACCAGTAAATCAAAAGGAGCTCAAGAGGCTCATGAGGCTATTCGTCCTACAATGGTAGAGTTTACCCCTATCATTGCAAAGGATTATTTAGGTAGTGATGAGTTTAAATTATATAGACTTATATATAATCGTTTTCTTGCTTGTCAGATGATGGATGCTAGATTAGAGTCACAAACACTTCTTTTTAGAGGTGAAAAAAGTATATTTAAAGCTAGTGGAAGAAAGCTTCTTTTTGATGGTTTTTACAAAGTTATAGGTTATAGTGAAAAAGATAAGCTCCTTCCAGAGCTAAAAAAGGGTCAAAAAGTAACACTTGATGATATAAAATCTACACAAAATTTTACAGAACCACCTCCACGATATAATGAAGCTAGTCTAATCAAGAGATTAGAGTCTCTTGGAATCGGTCGACCTAGTACATATGCACCAACTATTACAATTCTACAGACTAGAAAGTATATTGAACTTAAAAAGAAGAGAATCCATCCGACAGAGGTTGCATTTACTGTTATTGAGATGTTAGAGGAGCATTTTTCTGATATTGTCGATAGTGGGTTTACATCAAATATGGAAGCAGAACTAGATGAGATTGATGAGGGTAAACTAGATTGGCAGAAGCTTTTAGCCAATTTCTATGAGCCATTTATGAAAAAGATAACTGATGGCAAGAAGAATATCAAAAGTAAAAAGATGGCAATCCCAACAGGGCAGATGTGTCCAAAGTGTGGTCATGAGCTACTTCGTAGAAAAGGTAGATATGGTGAGTTTATCGCTTGTGGCAATTTCCCAAAATGCAAATATACCACCGACTTAGATGGTAACGCTCCACCAGAACCTGAAAAAACAGATAAAAAATGTGATAAGTGTGGTGAGTTTATGGTAATAAAAGATAGTCGTAGAGGTAAATTTTATGCCTGTTCTACCTATCCAAAGTGTAAAAATGCTCTACCTCTAGTTCCACCAAGAGAGCTACCTATGCCATGCCCTAAGTGTGGTGCAAAGATTCTTGAAAAAGAGGGGAAAAGAGGTAAATTTTATGGTTGTGCCAACTATCCAAAGTGTAGATTTATATCTAATGGTGAGCCATTAGAGTGGAGATGTCCAGAGTGTGAAGGAATGGTCGTTCACAAGATTTTAAAAACAGGTGAGTTTTATGAGTGTATAGAGAAGAAATGTAAATACAAAGAGCCAGTTCCTGCTGATAAACTAAAGAGAAAAAAAATTGAAGAGAATGAAAAAAAATCTTAAAATAGGAATTCTATCCGATAGTCATAGAAAAACAAAACTACATATAGAGGCGATTAATCATCTAAAAGAGTCTGGTGCAGAGTATCTGCTCCATGCAGGTGATTTAGAGACCAAAGAGCATTTGGATATACTAAAAGAGAGTGGTTTACCATATATTTGTGTTTATGGAAATAATGATACACTTCTTATACCTCTATATGGACAGTATCCCATATATAGAGAGCCTCACTACTTTGATATAGAGGGTATTAAAATCAAGATGATGCATATGCCCTATTTTTTAAATCCCGATGCAGATGTTGTTATCTCAGCTCATACACATATATTCGAAGTAGAGATGAGAGGTGATACATTATTTATCAACCCTGGGGAGGTTTGTGCTAGAGAGAAGCCTCTAAGCGAGTGTGTTATGTTGGAGATTGTTGATGGTCTCTTTAGAGTGGTACACTACTTTAGAGAGGCAAATGCCAATGAGTGGCAGAGTAGGGTTGTGCTTTAGTTGAACTCATAAAAAATAAGGAACGGGTATGGAATATTTAAAAGATTTAGAACAGATATGCAAAATAAATTCATTTACAAAAAACAAAGTTGGTGTTGACTCTGTTGGAGTATATATGCAGGGGTGGCTTGAGGAGATAGGTTTTGAGACAGAGAGGCATGAACGGGAAACAATAGGAGACCATCTACTGTTTTTATCAGAAAAAGTCGATGGGGCTAAGATTCTACTATTAGGACATAATGATACTGTTTTTCCAGAGGGTAAGTTTGAGAAGTTTACTCAAGATGATGAGTGGATATATGGGGCTGGTGTTTGTGATATGAAGGGTGGAAATATAGTAGCCCTAGAGGCACTCAAAAATATCTATAAGCAGAGTGGAAAAATAGAAAATATAGACTTTTTACTAGTCTCAGATGAGGAGACAGGAAGCGATGATTCAAAATTCCTTACACTCAAAATTGCAAAAAATTATGATTACTGTTTTGTCTTTGAGGCAGCAGGAGAGAATTTGGAAGTGGTAACAGGTAGAAAAGGTGTTGGGACATACACTATTACTATTGAGGGTCAAGCAGCACACGCAGGAACTAGCTATACCAAAGGGGTAAATGCTAACCTAGAGGCTAGTTATAAACTCCAAGAGTTAACAAAATTAACAGATTTAGAGGTAGGAACAACTGTCAATGTGGGTAAAATTAGAGGTGGAATAGGTGCAAATACTATTAGTCCAAGTTGTGAATTAGTAGTAGAGATACGATATAAACTGAACTCAGAGAGAGATAGATTGATAAAAGCACTAAATGAGATAACTAACACCTCTTTTGTAGATGGAACAAGCTCAACACTAGATGGACTAATCCAAAGAGATGTAATGGAGCCATCAGTAAAACAGTCTGAGTTAATAGATAAATTAGAGGAGATTACAAAACAGACTATCCCAACAGAGCAGAGAGGTGGTGTAAGTGATGCGAATCATGTAGCCTCTTGTGGAGTAACTACACTCGATGGATTTGGACCATTTGGTGATGGTGACCACACACTCAAAGAGAGAGCATTAAAGAGTAGTTTTAAGCAACGGATAGAGATGATGAGTGAAATTTTGAGCTATCATCAAACTCATAAAGGATTTTAACTTAAAGTAGTATAAATTTATTATATTTTTTTAATGTTAGCTCTATCTCTAAATATAGGATGTTGATAAATATTTAATTTTTAGACGAAAATAGAGAAATAGGTTTCAAAAAAGTGAACTGGAACCCTATAATGCCTAATATTTTATATAACTTATGATACTCTAATAGTATATCGTTAGTAGTATTAAATAATATTTGGAGTGTTATATGAAGTTTTTCTCAGCTTTGGTTTTTCTTACAGTCTCTCTTTTTAGTTTTGATTACCATCTAAAATCATTTGAAATTACTAAAGATGTGGAGTGTTTTTTTGGTCTCTCATCTAAAGCTAATAGAACAAATGGTGGAAATACTATTAATAGCTGTTACATTACAACAGATGATGGCTATATAGTAATAGACTCAGGCCCTACTTATAGTTATGCTCAACAGGCGTATCAACTAATGCTTAGAAAAAAACGACTACCTGTAAAGTATGTTATTAGTACATCTTCTGATGAGATACATCTTTTGGGTAATGAGTTTTATAAAGAGAGAGGAGCAATACTCATTGGTCCAAAAGCTTATAATAAAAATACCACGCTAAAACTATCTAGTGAGACTATTGGTGATGCCTTTCGCAATACGAGGTTAACATCATTGGATAAGAAGATAGATAGTGATTATAATATAAAAGTGGGTGGAGTGGATATATATATAAGGAGGGCTATTGAGGGGAGTGACAGACATCTAATAGTAAATGTACCTAGTAAAAATATACTATTTGCAGGAGATATGCTCTCTCATAACTCTATACCTATATTAAGTAGTGAACTTTCTCTTCTTTCATGGATTAATACTATAAAAAAGATAGAGAGTAGCTCATGGAGTCGTGTAGTATCGGCTCATGGAATTAGAACCAAACGCTCAGCTCTAAATAGTACTAAAAATTATCTAACTACTCTAAAAAAAGAGTTAACAAAGAAGATTCGAAATGGGATTGGTCGGAGTGAATCTATAGAGAGTATAAAGATGTCAGATTTCAAAGAGGAGAGACTATATGATGAGTGGCATAAGAGAAATGTCGCTATAGCATATGATGAACTAAAGGGGGTAATAAAAGTAAATCCTATAGTTCCAAAGAGAAGTTCTCTACCTATATCTCATCAACTAAAAGAGAAAAAGAGTCATGAAAAAGTTATTGATAAAAGAGAGACTAAAGTTAAAAGGATAGCACTCAAGAAAAAGCCTACACTCAAGAGAGCAAAAGTCAAAAAACATAAAAAGAGAGTTATAAAGAGAAAAAAGATTCCCCCAATTACCACTTATTATAGTTATGAGACAGCAAAATACTATGCAAAACGAGAAAAAAAGATAATACTTCTAAAAGTCCGTTCGAACTACTGTCCATTTTGTGATGAGTTAGATGGTGTTATGCAGAGAAGTCGTTCAATCAGAAAGATAGTTAATGAAAATTTCAAGATGATATATCTAAATATATCTATGGATAAACTACCTTTAGGTATACAGGTAAAAAAGATTCCTAGTTTAGTACTTATTAGACCTGATAAAGAGAAGGTTGTCAAAATCATTACAAATTTCAAGAGTGTAGGAGAGCTACTAAGTATGATAAAAGCAGGTGTTCAAGAGGGAAAAGTGGGAGGATACCTTAAGTAGTTTATAGACTCTGATAGTTATTATCAGAGTCTATAAGATTTAATTTTGTTATTTTTTGATTATTTTTGTTTTATTTTAATAAAATTATGATATACTTTTAATATCTAATATAGGTTTAAGGAGTTGTTACAATGAAAAATAGAATTCGTATTACCGTTTGGGGATTAGTTTCACTATCTGCTGGATATGTATATCTACTAGCAGGAACAACTCCTATTAGTCAAAATATTATTATTAGAGAAGAGCCTCTTATTGATATTGAACTAGAGCAGGGCCGAACACTTCGCTATCTAAATGAGCTTAGAGTTGGAGCTGGTCTTGTACCATTGGTTCTAAACAAAAAATTAGAACATGCTGCAAAGAATCACGCATCTTATCTTATCAAAAATGGTCTAATTGGTCACTATGAGGATGAGAACAAGATAGGTTATACTGGTAAGTATGGTTCAGGGAGAAGTGTTAATGCTGGTTATGAGACATCTTTGGTTATCGAGAATATATCCAACAACAACTTCACATACAAAGAGTCTATAGATGGTCTAATGGCGGCAATCTATCACCGTTTTGGATTTTTGGATTTTCACATTGATGAGATTGGGATAGGAGTACTACAGAGTGAGAGAGACAAATCCCAAACAGCATTTGTCTACGATATGGGTAGTCAAAAACTAGCAAACTTGTGTAAAGATGATAGTAAGGTAAACTCAATTCAATATATAGAGAATATCTGTATAGATACAGGGAAAAAAATAGAACTAAATCTATTTAATGAGACTCTACAAAAAAATAGATATAGAAATAGAAAAATTATCACATACCCATTCTCTGGACAAGAGGATATTCCACCTGCTTTTTATGATGAGTTGCCAGACCCACTACCTGACTACTCTGTAAGTGGTTTTCCTATTAGTATCTCTTTTAATGAGGCATATTTCAAGAGTATTGATATGATTAGTTTTGAGCTTTTTGATGAGAGTGGTAATAAGATAGAGGATAGTATAGTCTATAGTCAAAAAAGTGACCCAAATAGAAAATTGAAAAAATTTGAGTATGCACTATTTCCTCTAAAACGATTAGAGTGGGGTAGTAAATATAGAGCAAAAGCTGTCTATGAAGCAGATGGAAAGATAAAAAGAGAGGAGTGGGAGTTTAAAACAAGAGAGTTTAAAATCTCTATTAGAAATGTTACAGCAGATAGTAACCATTTTAAGATTCAAAAAGGGGAGTATAATATATTCTATTTTCCTCCAAAATCTAAAAATGATACGCTTGGAAGTTTAAAATATCCAGCTAGTTTGGATATTAGCTTTATAGATAAAAATACTATAAAATTAATAGCCAACACTACTCATAATGAGACAGTGGTGCTAAATATAGGAGAAAACAGATTAGAGTTAGATATAGAAAACTAAGTATTAATAAAGTATAATATTAAAAATTAATAAAAAACATTAATTCTCTAGGAGTTATTTATGGTTAGAGCAAATCTCGAAATTAAATGTGCATACCAAGAGGTTATAATAAGTAGAACAGACCTCAAAGGTAATATTATATACTGCAACTCAACATTTGCAAAAGTTAATGGGTTTAAAAGACCATCTGCTGTTATAAATCAACCACACAATATTATACGGCATCCCGATATGCCTAAAACTATATTTAATATTATTTGGAGGGTAATCTCAAATGGGCTTCCTATACAAGCTATTGTTAAAAACAAGACAAATGATAATAAGTACTACTGGACTATGCTAGAGTGGAGACCTCAAATAGATAACAATAATACTATAGTCTCTTTTGTTGCAGAGGGAAAACAGGCTCCTGAGAAAATCATACAGACTATAGAGCCACTATATGAGCTATTATGTGATATAGAAAAAGAGCATGGAGTCGATAGTGCTATAACTTACCTTCGCTCCTATTTAGATGAAAAGGGTATGACATATAGTCAATATCTCAAGCATTTAACTAAACATAGAGGTATGAGATGTCTATGTGAATTTGTACGACACTCCATACTCAAAAAAAGTTAAATCAGATATTTCTTTTAAAAAAATCTGATTTAATACTATTAATTTTTCCTATATTTAAATAAAATATAAGAAAAATATGTTCCATTTATACACACTATATATATAAAATATTCTGATTATTTCAATGAAATTAACTTCTTAATAATATCATTTTCTCGAAGATAAAAGCCTATTTTATGGGATTTATAACTTTTTTTGTAGATTATCTTATAATAAAAAGAGTTTTTTTCTTATATTATGTAAGGGATTTTATATGTATAAGATTTATTTATATTTAATCATTTCATAAATTCTCTTGACATTTTAAACTTCATTAGATTATACTCTCACTGTTCCGAGGTATTTGCAGGAAATACCAAATTTTAAAAGGAGGACAAATGAATAAAATGACTAAAACTTCTCAAGAGATTGATATTGTTGCAGAGATGAATGCAGCTCAATCTAGTAGAAGAAATTTTTTCAAGAAAGCAGCTGTCTACTCAGCTAGTGCTGTAGTAGCTAGTAGTGTTTTATCGCCTGTCAAGCTACTTGCAGCAGATGATGAAAATATTGTACATCATCAAAAATGGGGGACTACTCTAGGGGATGAGTTAAATAAAAATCCTTATGGACTACCTTCACCTTATGAACATAATAATGTGCGAAGAACAGCAAATCTTTTATCCTCTGCTGGTGATATGCACGCTGCTGTCTCCATGTGTCCTATACATGAGCAAGAGGGGATTATTACACCAAATGGTCTATTTTTTACACGAACTCATAATGGGGTGGCATATATTGACCCAAATAAGTTTAGATTTATGATTCATGGAATGGTTGAAAAACCTATTGTTTTAACACTTGAGCAGATTAAAAGATACCCAAGTGAGTCTGTCGTTCACTTTTTGGAGTGTCCTGCTAATGGTGCAGCTGAATGGAAAGGTCCACAGTTTAACTCATTGCAGTTTGTCAAGGGGATGATGAGTAATGTTGAGTGGACGGGTGTTAGACTAAAGGTTATTTTGGATGATTTAGGTGTTGACCCTAAAGCTAAATGGTGTTTAGCAGAGGGTCAAGATGGTTCAGAGATGAGCAGAACTGTTCCCGTTGAAAAGATTATGGATGATGCGATGATTGTCTATGCGATGAATGGGGAAGCATTAAGAGCAGAACAGGGTTATCCCTTGAGACTCCTTTTACCAGGATGGGAAGGAAATCTATGTGTTAAGTGGTTAAAGAGATTGGAGTTTGGAGATAAACCTTGGTATTGTAAAGAGGAGACCTCTAAATATACAGTGCTTACTGCTAGTGGCAAAGCAATTCAGCACTTCTATCCACTTGAGGTTAACTCTATTATTACATCACCATGTCCTGAGAAACCTTGGACAACATTAAAAAAGGGTGATATGGTTGAGATTCAAGGACTTGCATGGTCTGGTCATGGAAAAATTAAGTTAGTTGATATTAGTTTTGATGGTGGCAAAAACTGGGTAGAGGCTAGTCTAAAAGGTCTAGTATTACTAAAAGCTTGGACACGATTTAGTTATATCTATAAGTATGAGGGAAAACCTCTCTTACTCTCTAGTAGAGCAATGGATGAAGCAGGTTTTGTTCAACCAACAGTAAACCAAGAGAAAAAAGTCATCGGTGTAGAGGGTGTTTATCATAGAAACTCAATCTGTACTTGGGAAGTTACAGACAAAGGGGAGGTTAACAATGTTCAAATGCGTTCATAAAACTATAGCTATAAGTGTAGTGGCATTGGTACTAAGTTCAATTTCTGTTGTTGCTTCAGAGGCAAAAAAAGATGCTCTTGATGGTGGTATGACCTATACAAGAGATAAAGGTATGTACTCAGATTATCATATCAATGAGCAAAGCACAAAAGGGATGAATCACGGTAGAACACCTACAGCAGGTGAGATAAAAGCGTGGGATACAGATATTATGCCAGATGGTACAGGGCTTCCTGATGGAAAAGGTTCTGTTGAGCAGGGAGATGAGCTATATGAAGAGCATTGTGGAGTTTGTCATGGTGACTTTGGTGCTGGTGGTGTAGGATACCCAACTTTGAGTGGTGGAGAGATTTCTTCTCTTACAAATCAAAGAACAAAACCAGGTATGGATGCTCCAAAAAGAACTATTGGTACATATTGGCCAAAAGCTAGTACACTTATTTGGTATATTAGAGATGCTATGCCATATGCACACCCAAAAAGTTTAACTAATGATGAGATTTATGCACTTACTGCTTATTTACTATCTGCCAATGAGATTACTGTTGGTGGAGAAGAGATGGGTGATGATTTTGTATTAAGCAAAGAGAATTTCCTAAAAATTGAGATGCCAAATAGGGATGGATTCTATCCAAGTGTTGATGGTAAAGATGGTGTGGAGAATATGAGAAAATTCTTTCAAAATCCTAAAAACTTTGGTGCTGTTACTGAAAGATGTATGAAAGATTGTAAAGATGACGGTGCTAAAGTTATGAGAATTGGTATTGAGATGAAAGATGTTCAACCACCATATTCTACCGTTAGAGACCTTCCTCCAAAGAAAAAAGGTGAAGCAGAACATGCAGGAAAAGAGGCTTATGATAAAAATTGTGCTGTCTGTCATGCAACTGACAAAATGGGTGCACCTGATGTAGGAAATAAAGAGGCTTGGGCTAAAGTTATGGAAAAAGGTTTAGACAAAGTTATAGTTAATGCTATCAAAGGTACAGGTGCAATGCCTCCAAAAGGTGGAAATGCAGACCTAACGGATAAAGAGATAAAAGAGATTATAGACTACATGGTAACAAGTAGCAAATAGAATTGGCGTAAGTTTGCGTAGGGTTGGCTTCAGCCAACCACCAAACCAACCAAAATATATCATCAAAACGAAAGGAAATTACAGATGAACAGAAGAAAATTTTTAGGACTAGGTATTGCAGCAGCAGCTTTAGTACCAGTAACAGCACTACATGCAACAGACTATAGAAAAGAGAAGCCAGATACATGGAAAGCAGAAGATGTAGCAGATGCTATAAAAGGTCTCTATGGAGATATTAAGCCTATTGAAGAGGGTGTAAAAATCAAAGCACCAAAACTAGCTGAAAATGGTGGGGCTATTCCTGTGTTTATAAAATCTAAAAAACCTGCTAAATCAGTAGCACTATTTCAAGATGCAAACCCGAGGTCAGCAGTAGCTGTATGGACTGTGCCAGAGGGTGGAATTGTTGATTATGGTATCAAAATCAAAATGAGAAAAACAGGTAAACTTACTGCTATCGTTGAGGGTACAGATGGTAAATTTTACTCAAAAGTTCTTGATGTAGAAGTATCTATTGGTGGTTGTGGAGGTTGATTTAACCCCACAAAAAGATAAATAAAAATTATAAATATAAAAATTGATAAATTAAAGGAATAGAAAATGAAAGTAAAAGCGAAATTAAAAGGTGATGTAGTAAAAGTAAAAGTACTAGCAAAACACAAAAATGTTGGTCCAGAAGAGGCTAAAAAGAAAAATACCGAAGCGAATTTTATTACAAATGTAGTTGCAAAAGTTGGTGATAAAGTTGTATTTGAAGTTAGTGGAAGTGGATTTATATCTAAAAATCCTCTATTTAAGTTCCAATTCAAAGGAGCTAAAGCTGGTGATGAGCTAGATGTTACATGGACAGACCTCAAAGGTAAAACTAAAACTAAAAAAGCAAAAATCAAATAATTTCAATTACGGTATGGGTAACTTTTGTGGTTACCCAAATCTACTGCTATTTAATTCAATCGTAGGGTGGGCTTTTAGCCCACCAAATAAAAGATTAAATAGCAGTAGATTATCCAAATTTTCAAAAATATAAGGAGAAAAAATGAACAAAACTATCGTATCAATTCTAACAGCCTCTCTGCTAATAAGCACAGCAAGTGCAGAGCAGAAAATAATCTCAATAGGTGAAAATAAAACTGTAGGAGAGATTATTGCAACAGCAATAAGTGCCAAAAAAGCAGATGCAAACAAAACAGAAGCTAAAACCACAGAAGCTTTTGATTATAAATTAAAGCCTAAAAAAGTAGCCGAAAATGTATGGTGTTTTCTAGGAGCATTAGATAAACCAACAAAAGAGAATGCTGGATTTATGGCAAATAGTTGTTATGTTAAAACTACTGATGGTTACTTTTTGATGGATAGTGGTCCATCGTATCAATTTGCAAAACAGGCTTATGCTGTAATGAAAAAGATAGCTGATTTACCTGTGAAATATGTAG
>CAZSHP010000041.1:0-17424 GCA_964606545.1 uncultured Sulfurovum sp.
TTTTTTGTTGATTGGGTCTAAGGATGGGGTGGAGTTTTTGGAGGTTTGAGACATCGAAAGGATTTAGGAAGAAGTTAGATGAGTTAAATAGTTTATGCTGTAATCTACTCACTCATAAGAAGATTATTATAAAGAAAAGAGATATAATTACAAAAAAATGAGTATTATGCCTTTTTATTCGATAGATAGAGAAAATTTATATGTATTGATATATGATATATTTTTGGAGTTGATAACTAAAAATAAGTTTTCTGAATTAAAGATACTTTTTTTGCTAAAGAGAGAAGTTTTAATTAAAAGTGATGGATATGAGTATCTTTTTGCATTTGAACTTGATGATTTTCTGAAAATTGCCGATATGAGTTCGGATGTTTTTTTTAAAGCACTTAAGAGCCTAAATGAAAAACTTTTGGTCTATGAAAACAAAAAAGAGGATAGAGTTGATAATGCGAGGCTTTTTTCTCATTTGACGATTTATCCCAAAAAAAAGATTGTAGAGATATGGATGAAAGAGTCGCAATATAATATATTTTTGACCATAGCAGAAGAGTTTCTACAGATAGATTTTGCAAATACCTTTAGGTTAAAAAATGAAAATAGTATTATAATGCTTAATAAATTAACATCTAACCCTTATGATAGAATCTATACAATAGAGGAGTTAAATACCCTTTTTAGAACAGATATTAGCTCTTTTAAAATCTTTGAAAAGAGAATCCTGATACCTATCAAAGAGGAGTTAGATAAGCTCTCTGAACATAGTTTCTCATCAGAAATAAAAAAAGAGAAAGTAAATGGTCGAGCAAGAGATGTATCTTTTTTGATTTTATATAATTTTAAAAAAATAAAACGGAGAAAATCAAAAAAGAGTGATGATTTTTTGGCATGGATAAAAGAGTTGAATAGTGTTAGGTTGGATAGAGTATTTTTAACTGTTAAAGAGGAGAGAGAAAATCTCAAATGGCAAGATAGAATCAAAAGTAATATTAATCGTTTAGCTATATACTTAGGGTTTTAGTAACTAATTTGATTAGAATATTATTTTGGTTGTTGTCAATCTTTTTTAAAAATATGTTTATATTGATAAACCTCTACTCTGTCCAAATCGGACGGGTGGCAAATAGTAATATATAGTAGAGGTTTTGATGTGTGGCATTTATGAGTAAGAGATAACTAAAAATAGGAAGAAAAAAATTATCTCTCTCATGGGGAAAGTATAACTATAAGTTGTGGGTTGATTGTGTATAATTTAAGAAAATTTTAAAAAAGGATAAAAAATGATAGGTGTAGTAGCAGGAGATATAATTAGGTTTATGATTATAGTTTTTGAGAAGATGCAAAATGAGAGATTAAAATAGTGACAAAGAGAATTTTTCTGTTGGGATATTTTTATCTAATCAAACAAGATGAGTTTGTTGTGAAAACTAAAGAGAAAAATATCTCAACTATTAATCAAAAAATTAGCTCAAAAACAGACTCTTCTCAACCCTCTTCTCATGTGCATCTGCAATATTCTCTAGTGATTGTGCTACATCTGGATTTTTCTGTAGTAGCTCTTTCATAGCTTCTATCTCTATACTTATGACTTTAATATCACTCAAAGCAGATACCGTAACTAAACTAGGCTCTTTTCTTACGAGTGAAGCTAGACCAAATATATCACCCTTTTTGAATCGTCCATCATGGATAATTTCACCCTTTTTACTCTCTATATACTCTTTGGCTATACCCTCTAAAACTAGATATACTCTCTGCGTCTCTACACCTCTTTGGATAAGTGACTCTCCTACTCCAAAATCCTCTATTGTACAGTGTTCGGAGAGGCTTGAGAGTTGCTCATCAGGTACCGAGAATACCATTGACTCTTTGAGTTTGCTCTGAATCAGTTTTGTTGATTCTGCTAAAATAGCAGACTCTGAACCATCAAAATTATATATCTGTTGGGTTCTTGTTGGGAATTTGATGCCATATCTTCTATTGGCGTACCATATTCGAGAGGTAAAATCATTTCTAATCGCAGGTACTCGCCCATAATCATTTACAAAAAATCTAATATCATAATGGATAGAGAACTCATCATAGGAGGTTAAAACTACAGATGGAGCAGGTTCACTCAAAATCTCTTTTGTCTCATGTGCGGCTTCTAGTAGAACCTGTTTTACCTTGTTTGGTGGGGTATCAAAAGCTATATCAAAACCTACAGTCTCTCTGTGTATTGGTGTAGGGCGAGAGAAGTTTCTAAATCTATCTTTGGCTATAACAGAGTTGGGTACAACAATCGCATCATCAGCAAAATCTACTAAAGTTACAGACCTCCAATCTATATTGGTCACCTTTCCAACCATATCATTGACCTTTATCCAGTCACCAACTACAAATGGTTTTGATGAGAGTAGAGCGATTCCTGAAAAGAGTCCACCCAAAACATCTTGTAGAGCCAATCCTAAGACAACAGACCCAACTCCAAGAGCAGATAGTAGTCTACCTAAATCTGCACCCCATACATTAGAGGCTATAATAGATGCACCAAGCAGAACCAAAAATGTCCTAGAGAAATCTACCAATAGCTTTGGAATTCTAGCTTGAACCTCTTGTGGTAATACATCTGAATATATCAAAATATTTACAAATTTTAGAGTTGAGAGAATTAGAACTAACCAAAAAAATGTATCTGAAATCATCAGAAGCAGAGAGTCATCCCCAAGTTTCATAATCTTGGAGAATATAAGGTTAATAGTCAAGTTTGGAAGTAGAATATTTCGTACATTATATACTACAGGTATAAATTTTGACTCTCTCTTTTCCAAATAAAGGAGAAGTTCTCCTGCTAGGATAATAGCCATTGGTAGACCAAATATAATTAGAATACCCCAAGTCGTCCACTCCTCTGGGAGTGTTGAAAGCAAATCAATCATGATTAACCCCTTTTTGGTACAGTTGCATAAGTTGGTTTGTTACCACCCTCGCAACTCTCATAACCTTCTTTGTCGGTTAATTGATTGTAGACATCTTCGCTGACTCTAAGTGTTCCCTCTATAGCCTCATGAGATATTCTGTTTGCATCATTGACTATCTCTCCCCAAACATCATAAACAAATTTATGTTTACCAACAATACCTGCCATCACTTCACCCGAGTCTATTCCTACAGAGAGTTTAAGTGTTAGATTGTGCTTTTTATTAAATTTATCTACAATCTCAAACATCTTTTGAGCATACTCTACCATCCGTCTAGCATAGTCTAATCTAGGAGTAATCAATCCACTAGTTGCCATATATGAGTCACCAATAGTTGTTATCTTCTCTATACCAAACTCTATAGTCTCTTGGTCAAAACCATCAATTAACTCATTGAGTAACTCTATAGACTCTCTTGCACTCAACTGTTGTGATAGCGTATCAAAACCATATAGATTGGAGAATAGAACGGCTACATTGGGAACACTCTCTGCTATATTTTTCTCTCCATCTTTGACCCTTTGAGCGATGGTTTGAGGTAGTATATTTAGTAACAGTTCATCATTCTCTTTGGATTTATCTTTTATCTTTTTATCTTGTTCATTGATTGTATCTATCATCTTATCTATATTTTTTGATAGCTCTCCAAACTCATCATTACGATTTAGGTTGATTTTTTGGTTAGATTCTCTATTTATTATAGCCTTTACACCAACAATCATACTATTGATAGGAGCCAAAAATGTATAAGCTAAACGGATAGCATAAAATGTAATCAGAGTAGCTAGAATAGTAGCCGAGACCAAGAGAGCATTTTGAAACTCTCTAATAGGCTTCTCTGCCTCCTCTATATTTTTCTCTGCAATAATAGACCAATCAAGCCCATCTATCTTCAGTGGAGCATAGGCACTTAGAACCTTATGTCCCAAGTAGTTTTTTGTAACAACTGTTCCCTCTTCACCCTCTATAGCTAGTTTTACAGCTTCACTACGAACCTCTTGGATTAGGATAGTACTCCCTATCGCCTCTATTCTTTTTATATCCTCTCTATCCATATCACTAGAGTTCAAATCAGCCATATACCCTTTTTTATCTTGGATAATTTTTCTCGCATCTGTTCTCATCTTGTAGTCTCTGCCTACAAAATAGACCTCTCCACTCTCTCCTAGACCATCCTGTTCCCAATTTTGATTGGCTGTTGCGATTCGATTTATACTATCTACTGAAATTTGAGTAGCTAAAATACCTATTAGCTCATTTTTGGAGTAGATAGGTACAGCAAAAAAACTCTGTGGTTTGTTGTGTGATGGTTTGTAGTTTTTAAAATCTGAGACCTTTACAACTCCCTTATCAGGATTGGCTATAACCTTTCTAACGACCTTTGCTAGTGAACTTTGAGCGTAAGGACCATCTTTTAGATTAGTAGCAAAATCTACCCCTTTGCATACAGCATATACTACAGTCAGACTCTTTGCATCTATTAAAAAGAGGTCGTGAAAGCCTTGATTTTTGACAATTGTTCTAAGTGTTTTGTGAAATTTTTGATGTACTTCGGAGTAGTAACTTCCATCCTCTGCTGACTCCATTAAATCTTTTTTGCCTGATTTGGATGGATTATTTACAATATAGTGATACTGTAGATATTTGACTACATCTTTTTTTGGTAAAAGAGATGTATAGCTATACTCCTCTATGGAGTTTCTATTTAACTCATTTACAAAGCTATCTCTATAAAATGAGACCAAACTCTCTGAACTCTTTGCATCAATACCCACATTGTAAGTATCAAGCAGAGAGAACCCTGATGAGAACTCACTCATGGCATCTATTACCGAGTTTTGAGATGAGAAGGTCTTCATCAAATCTCGTTTGTTCTTAAAGTAACTCTCTATCTGATGGCTTCTACCCGATTTGAGAGAGGTTAGATGGTCATACATACTTTTAGATAGTGACTCTTTACCATGCATCAACCCTTGCATCCCAACAACAGCAATTGCAAATATAGCAATCCCCAATATCATCATTAGAAACTTAGATTTCACAGAGACCTTGTGAAACCACTTAACTTTCCCCTCACTACTCACTATTAACTCTTCGCTATTCATTAAACTCTATTCCCCTTTTATTTTGGATAACTCTATACCTATCTGTTTTGGATTTAGTGGTAATCCACCAACTCTTAATACCCCATCTTGACCATCCCTAGACAAAACAAACTTACAAAACTCATATAAAAATATTGGTATCTGCTTATCGGGAGGAACATCAAGATATAGATAGATAAATCTAGTTAGTGGATATTTTCCATTTTTTATATTTTGTGGGGAGGGTCTATAACTTGGGAAGTGTTTCTGTTTGGCTAATGATAAAGCTTTGACTCCAAAATTTTTAGCTCCAACGCTTCCAAAACAGATACCATTTGGGTCATCTGCTACTCTATCTGTAATCTCCGAAATCGTGGTATAACCATCTTCAGTTACACTATCTATCTTGAACTCTCCATCCAACATTACTCTATCTTGGAAGTAGGAGCGAGTTCCTGTTGTCCTATCAAGAAGATATATATTTATCTTCTCATCACTCCCTCCTAAAGATTTCCATGAGACTATATTTTGGCTATATCCTCTATTTAAAGTGGTTGAGAATATAGCATCAAGTTCACCAAGTGTAATCTTTTCAACCTTATTTAGTCGATTTACATATATTGCCAAAGCATCTAGTGCTACTTTGACCTCTATAGGCTTATAACCCTTCTGTTCTTTGAAGAGTTTAAGCTCCTCTACTCTAATCTTTCTACTTGTTGTAGCGATATTTGCCGACCCATTAATTAGTGCATTTATGCCCTGCTCATAACCCTGAAAATCAAATGAACTTTTGATATTTGGATAGATTGATTTGAACTCTCTCATCCAAATTTTTAAAAATTTAGATGCGTATATAGAGCCTTTGCAATCTATTTTACCATAGACAACTCTCTTATCCTCTACTGGTGTATATCTTATAATCCCTTTTGAAAGCTTTATGGTAGCAAAACTATTCGAAGTTATTAATAGACATAGTAGTAGTATAGATATAATTCCCCTCATATATTATCTCCTTAAAAAACCCTGTTCATATATTACATTATTTTAAATTAATAAATAGCTTCTATAGAATAGATTATATTAAAATTTTACTGATAAATATTATCTTGTTATATTTTTTAAATATTTAAAAACATAATATAATTATATATTTTTGCATTTAATTATATTTTTTTGCTATAATTTTTAAAAATAATTGAAAAACAGATATAGTTGTGAGGGGAAAAGATGGATAAAATAGAGGAGTTTCTACTAGACTCTTATGATAAGATAGTAAAATATCTAAATGAAACATGGCTAAATACAGTGAAAAATATAGAGGAGTTTGACTTTACAATTTTGGCAAAAGTAGGCTCAATTATGCTATTTGGTTATATCTTGGCACTGATTTTTAGTAAATATATTCCCAAAGGGATTAAAGCTTTAGCTCAAAAGTTTGATATATCAGTCAATCAGGAGTTGATAATATCTCTTCGCTCTTTTATCTTTAAAATAATTATATTTCTCTTTATGCTTATTGCTGTTAATCTACTTGAACTTCCGAAAAATATTACATTTATAGCCTCTGCTTTGGTCAAATCTATATTGATTCTCTCAATAGTTGGATTTGCTCTAAAGATGGTAAATTCACTTCTTACAAATATAGCAAATAACTCTAGAGAGAGAAAGGATGAAGATTCTGTAAAAGTCATACAAAAATCAACTCTGCCTCTTTTTGAAAATACAGCACTTGTTATATTCTCTTTGGGAGGTGTATATCAGGTGTTTGCTATTTGGAATGTTGATATGACGGCTCTCTTGGCAGGTGCAGGGATTGGTGCTATGGCTATTGGTATGGCTGCAAATGATGCACTATCCGATATTATTGCAGGTATTCTTATTCTAAGTGGCGCACCATATAGAGTAGGGGATGTGGTATATGTCAGAGAGAATCTAAAAGGTAGAGTAACACAGATAGGACTTCGTAATACTCGCTTGGTAACAAGAAATAATATAGAGATAATAGTCCCAAATAGTATTATGGGAACATCACAAATAGTCAATGAGTCCTCATCCAAAGAGACAGGTGGAATTCGTCTACAGGTAGAAATATCAACTGCTTCCGAGGAGGATGTACTCAAAATCAAATCTCTTCTAATTGAGGCTGTAAAAAAGTGTAAATTGGTATCACAGGATAAGTATATAAAATCATTTATGACGGGCTTTGAACAAGATATACTACATTTTAAAGTTCAATGTTGGATAGATGACCCAGAGAATAAAGGACGAGCAAAAGGTGAATTAATAGAAAATATATACCTAACACTTGATAGTGCAGGTATAGATGTGACTATGTCTCGACAGGTAAGTACAATATCTATTGAGGAGATAGCAACACAAGAGATTAAAATCAAAGAGTTTCCTAAGACTAAACAGGAGCAGTTTATCAAAGAGTTCCCTCATACCAAACAGACCCATTTTGTCAGAGAGTTCCCCGATACAAAACAGGAGCATTTTGTCAAAGAGTTCCCCGATACTAAACAGGAGCATTTTGTCAAAGAGTTCCCTGATACCAAACAGGAGCATTGGGTCAAAGAGTTCCCCGATACTAAACAGGAACATTGGATTAAAGAGTTCCCTGATACGAAACAGGAGCATTGGGTCAAAGAGTTCCCCGATACTAAACAGGAGCATTGGGTTAAAGAGTTCCCCGATACCAAACAGGCACATTGGGTTAAAGAGTTTCCTAAAACCCAACAAGATATGAGTATAAAAGAGATACCAAATATTTTTGGAGGAGGGTCTCCAAAAGAGTTAAATAAAATGGTTAAAACCACTCCACTAGATGAGTCTATCTTAAGTAAAATAAAGGAAAATAACCAAAAGAGTAAAAAGGATAGGGGATGAAAAGTAAAATCTTTTATACCCAACTCTTTGGTATTTTAATAATTGTACTAATAGTTTTGATTGCTGTACCTAGATACAAAGATAGTATACCAAAAGAGTTGGTTAAGAGAATTCAAAATAGGCTACAAGAGAATAAGATAGATTGGGTAGCCGTTAGAGCCAAAGATAGAGATATAACAGTTAGTGGAGTAGCACCCTCTATTGAACTACATCAAAAAGTAGTTGATATAACCAAACAGACTATAGGTGTTCGAAGAGTAAAAGATAATATCTCACCTACAGTTATAACACCATACAGTATGAATATAAGCTATAAAAAAGGGGATGAGGTCAGTTTTAGTGGTTATATGCCATCAAAAGATAGTATGGAGAATCTATTTAAAATAGTTGATATAAAACTTCCAAAGTTGAAAATAACTAAAAGAGTAGATATAGGAGCAGGTGAACCAATAGAGTGGGAAAAGCTTATATCTGTACTCTCTCTTATATTGCAAGATTTGGAGTTAGCCACCATCAATGTAGTAGATACAAAAGTCTCAATATCAGGTAAGTGTCAAAATAGTGAGCAGAGAGATAAGATAGTAGAGTCTCTACAGAGATTCAGAAGCAGAGGATTTGATATACAACAGAGGATTATAGCGATGGATGAGTCCAAAATAATTTGTCAAAATAAGTTCAATACTCTTCTATCCGAACAGAAAATTCTATTCAAAGTAGGTAAATCAAAACTAAAACCTCAAAATGAAACTCTCTTAAAAAATCTAGTTGATATTAGTCTACTCTGTTCAAATACAAAAATAGATATAGTAGGACATACGGATAGCAAAGGGAATCAGATAAAAAATCAAGAGCTAAGTCTCTCTAGGGCAAAAGCTGTTGTAGCAAAACTATTTGAACTTGGCATACCACTAGATAGGATGAGGGCTATAGGTAGAGGTTCAAAAGAGCCAATAGCAGATAATAATACAGATGAGGGACGAGCTATAAATCGTAGAATAGAGTTTAGAGTTAAAGGATATTGAGATGTTGAGTTTAGAGATGGAGTTAATAGCAGTTCTTCTGCTAACTGCTGTTGTTGGAATTTTGATGGGTCGCTTTTTGTGTAAAAGTGGTGAGAATGAGGAGAGAAGAAAAAAGAGAAAAGTTATCCATGCTTTTGAGACTTCTCAGCATGAGTTGAAGATAAGCAGAGATAGACTCAAAGAGTACTCTTTTAAGATGACAGAATTAGAGGATACTATAGCAAAAAGGGAGCAACAGATACGAAATATGGAGACAAAACTATTAGCATCTGATAAACAGGTAGTAAAGCTATTAGATGAGTTGAAAATATTAGAGAAATATAGACCAAGATTTGAATCACTATCCAATGAGTTTAATCTACAGAGTAGAGAGTTAGATAGAGTAAAAGCTGAGAAAAGAGTATATAAAAAAGAGATAGAGGATTTAAATATATCTAGCCATAGATTGGATAAAAGTCTAGTAGAGTCGAAAAAGAGAGAGAGTGAGTTGGAGGGTAGTATAGAGAAGCTCAAACAGAAATTAAAAGAGGAGAGAATATCTTACAAAAATAGTGAAGAGAGTAGAACAGAGGAGTTTGAATCACTACTCCAAAAAATTAACCAAAAATATATAAAGGAGTTAAATGTTAAAAATAGAGCCTATGAGAGATTGGAACAAGAGTTAAACAAGAGATACAAAGACACAGTAGAGCAGAAAGATAGAGCTTATGAAAAACTAGAACAGGAGCTAAATAGAAAATATAATAGTATAGTAAGACAAAAAGATGAAGCCTATGATAGATTAGAGCATGATAAGAGCAAAGAGTATCAAAATATGGTTGAGTCAAAGAGTGAGAGCTATAAAAAGTTAAGAGAGGAGTATGAGGAGTTCAAATTAAACTACAATCTTGATAGTGATAGATTAACTAATATAGAGGAGGAGAATAGAAGAATCTATCAAACACTAGAGACTATTGCTATGGAGAGAGATGACCTGTTAGCAAGACTTAGGGCAGTCTCATCTGTGGTGAATGCAGTAGGAGTTGACAATAACAATAAACAGCTCCTATTAGAGAAATAGTTATAAGATAAGAGTTCTGTTTCTCTTATCTAACAAATCTAATTATTTAATATTATAAATAATCTTATTTTTTCACTATTATATAAACTAAGAATAAAAAATGACTCAATATAAGAGTATTTTTTATAAAAAACTGATAAACTTTTTGTTAAATAATAGCCGATATATCACCATTTGTATCTTATTGCTGTTATTTATTATTAAAATTTACTTACAGGGGAGAATTATAGTGGAGTTTAAACAAAAACTTATCAGAATACGGGAGGCGAGTTGGTTTTCCAACTTAACTACAGCAATTATTCTTATCTACTCATCGGTGTTGGGTCTAAAAACATTGATGGAGGTTGATGGTAATATGATAATACTTATGCATGTATTAGACTACTTTGTTACTATCTATTTTCTAATAGAGATTGCTATTAAGATGGCTGCAGAGGAGAATATTTCAGATTTTTTCAAGAGTGGATGGAATATATTTGATTTTATTATTGTTGTAATCACACTTATACCACTTGAGAACAGTACAATGGCTGCAGTAGCTAGGCTCTTGAGGATTTTTAGAGTACTACGACTAATCACAGCTAGACCAGGGCTTAGAAGAATTATAGATATGCTAATGGGTGCAATTCCATCTATAGTTGATATTGTTATTTTGATGTTTATTATCTTCTATATCTATGCGATATTGGGAAATTTCCTATTTGCAGGAGCAGAGAGCCATCTTTGGGATAACTTCTTGGTAGCTATGCTTACGCTATTTAGAATCTTGACCTTTGAGGATTGGACAGATGTAATGTATGAGGGTATGGAGATGTACTCTTGGTCATGGGTCTATTTTGTTAGCTTTGTAATTATCGCTGCATTTGTCTTTTTCAACCTATTTATCGCTGTTATTATTGGAGAGATGGAGAAACTAAGAGCAGAGGATGATACAGAGCATGATGAGGAGATGGAGAAGCTAGATATAGTCTTGGAACATATCAAAGAGCTAAAGGAGGAGATAGCAGAGTTAAAATCAATAAAACACAATTAATCTGCTATAATATTAAATCAAATTTCTAAAGAGGTTTTTTATGAAAAAGGGTTTAACTGCTATTGCAATAGTTGCAATAGCATATTTTGTAATTATACAGAGGGTTACAGTTGATGCAGGAGAGGAGGCTGTTATAATAAAAAAGCCTTGGTTTGGGGGAGAGAAAGGGGTAGAACCAAAAACTATATCAACAGGAACTATATGGTCGGTAGCATCATCAGAAATAGTTATAATCTCTCTTAAACCTTTTAATATAGAGGACTCATTTTCTCATCTATTGACTAATGACAATATTCCTGTTGATTTCAATATAACATCTGTTTTTCAGTACAAAAAAGGGGAGGGTGCAAATCTAGTTGAAAACTTTGGAGCAGAGAAGGAGTGGTATAAACATATCTTATCCAAGCCTATACACAACACTATAGAGATAGCTATCAAGCAAGAGTCATTCAATAATCTATATGATAAAAATATAATAGAAGAGATTAAAAAAGATATAATATTTGGAGTAAGAGAGCTTATCAAACAGAGAGCCATACCTGTCAAACTGATTGATATGAGTATCAATAAAATATCTCCACCAAAAGAGTTTATAGCGTCTGCTATACAGAGAGAGGTAGAGAGAGAAAAAATAGCATTTCATAAGCTACGAAAAGAGGCAGAAGAGAGTTCGGCAGAGGCAGATAGAGTATATATGATAAAAATGAATATGAGTCCAAAAGAGTATCTACGAATGAGACAGATAGAGTTAGATACCAAAAAGCTATCTAACCAACGCTACGCCATAGACCATGCTAAAGATAGTAATGGAAGTATTAAGATATTGATAGATATGGGGAAATAGTTATTATATAATATTACCCCAACTTCACCCTTGGGTCAAATAGGGTATAGGATATATCAGTCAAAATCAACCCTATAATATAAAGCACCGACCCCAAAAATACCATAGCCTTGACAATAGCAAAATCTTGTGAATGAATAGCATCAATAGTATATGACCCAAGCCCTGGGATTCCAAAAAATGACTCCATAATCAGACTCCCCATAAACAGAGTAGGAATTACAACTACTACACCTGTCAAGATAGGCAACATACCGTTTTTGAGTACATGTCCAAAGAGTACTCTTAGTTCAGATAACCCTTTGGCTCTGGCTGTTCGGACATAATCTTGATTTATCTGTTCCAAAAAGATAGAGCGATACCAACGCATCCCCGAACCAATCCCTGCAAAAACACCTATCATAATAGGTAGAATAACAAACTTTATTCCATCCCAACCCGATTCAAAACCAGAGATAGGAACCCAATGGTATATCTTGGAGAAGAGTACCTGTCCTGCTATAATATAAAATAGAGCAGAGATAGACATAATCATAACAGCAATTATCATCATAGTAGTATCAAGTAAAGAGCCTCTAAATAGCACCAAAAGAAGAGCTAATGAGATATTGGTAATTAGAGCAATAGCAAAAGTAGGTAGAGCAATAGCAAGACTAGGCATCATTCTATCTTGAATATCATCTCCTATATCGCGATTGGCATCAGAAAATCCAAAATCAAAAGAGAAAAGCTTTAATGACTCTTGGACAAATAGTGTTTTAGTTATACTCTCTACTCCATCGGCTTCTCTATTGAGAAATAGGGGTTTATCATATCCCTTTTCCACTTTCCAAGCCTCTATCATCTCAGGAGTAACTTTTTTAGCTCCTAGTTGTGACCTAGCCATATCATCAGGGGTATTGACCATAAAAAACAGCATAAATGTGATTAGATTTACACCTATCAGGATAGGGATAGCATATAGTAGTCGTTTTATAATGTATGCAAACATCTATTTGAACCTTTTATAAAAATAGAGAAAATTATACAATAATAGTATTGAATTCCAATTATATCCAATACCACTTCAATAACTTAACCCAATTAGGACAATCTCTAGCAAAATCTAACTTCTCATACATCTCAAAGGTCTCTCTAAAAGGTCTACTCTCATTGGGAAAATAGATTGAGACACCATGGGCATTTTCCATCTGATACCCTATAGTGTGATTGGCAATAACAAAAGAGTTTAGAGATTTTAATAGTTTATTGGCATGAGATTCTATAGATTTATATCCCAAACGACTCTTGACTTTTTGTACAAAATCTACCAAATCTACATAATCTTTTCGAGAGAAGAACTGACTATTGGATAGAGTATATTGTAAATCTTTTCGATTTTTTTCTATCTCTCCTCTTTTTAGCTCCTCTCTTAGACTCTTGGCAAATATATCCAAATCTCTAACTACCTCATCTATTGCTGAACTATTTAGAGCTGATTGGGTTACACCTTGTCTATCGTCTGTATGGTACTCATCATGAAAAGAGATAAGCTGTTGCCCTATATCAATAGCTCCCCCTTCAACATCTAGCTCATTAATAATTCGATTATAGTCCCAACCTGATGCAGGTTCAAGATATTGAGAGGCTACTACAACACTAGTTTGTTCCCTTAGCTGATAGACTATCTCTAACATTCCCATCAAACAGGTATCAAAGCCAACTACATCTATATTTGTAGAGACACTCAACGCCTTTTGAAGTTCGAGATTATCCAAAAAATCTTGAGCTGTATCATCAAATGCTACAGCTATCTCCTCTATCTCATCTTTTGGAACAAAATAGTACTCTCTTTTGCTACTTTTGTCATAAAAATCCATATCATCCACACCTGAACCGTGTGACCAGATAATTAGAATAACTCTATCAGATGGATAGGCTTTGGTTGACTCCTCTATAAAATTATTTAAAAATTTGGGGTCACCTGCATTGGTATTGTCTATTAACTTCTCATCCACTATCTCACCATTTTTGATACTAAGACGGTATGTATCAGAGCTTTCTATAAACTCATTGGGATAATACTCTACAACTATATTAATATCAGAGTTGTATGAACTCTCTTTTATAATCTCCAAATCTCTGTTGGCAAAACTATATAGGTCATTGTCTCCTGCCATATAGATTAGTAGTGTCGTGGTCATGATATAACAGCCTTTTGTCGTCCTTGATATCCTCTATAGAGAGGATATATCATCAAAATAGGAAAAAGTATAAACAGCACTAGAGGCATAATTACTGGTTGATTCCACTCCTCTTGCTTTTTGGCTCGAAGCTCTGCATCTATCCGTTTATATTTTAGAGTATTATTTGCCATTACATTTGGAAATATATTTTTGAACCAAGAGTGAGATAACCCCAAAGATTTAGGGTGAATACCCCAAATCCAAGGTGCATCCTCTCTAACAATATTTAGCATCTCTTTTATTTTTTTTAGTCGTTGGGGAGAGTTTTTCATAGTTTTTATCTCTTCAAATAGCTTGTCAAACTTTGGATTTTTATAATTTGCACTATTGAGTCCTGCTCCATTGGTATCTATAGAGGCGTTTTTACTATAGAGTAGAAAGAGGAAGTTTTCAGGGTCAGGATAGTCAGCATTCCAACCCCATGAGAAGAGTTGAACTTTTCCTTTTCGTACTTTGTCTTGGAAACGGTTATAGTCTGTAGCTCGAATCACTAGTTGAATTCCTAGTTTGGCAAACTGTTTTCGTCTCCAATCCATCTTGGCTCTATCATCAGGGCCTGTGGCTGTTATGTCGTAGTACAATTTTAGAGGTTTACCTGTTTTGATAGAGATACCATTGGGATAACCTGCCTCTGCTAGTAGTTTTTTTGCTACCTCCAAGGATTTTCTAACTCGTTTACCATTTATGTAGTCATATATAACTCTATTTGTTCCTGCTTCACCCTCCTCATAACCAAATATTCCAGGGGGGATTAGACTTTGTGCAGGAATTCCTCGCTCATTTTGAAATATAGATATAAACTCCTCCTCATTTTGAACTATACTTATAGCTTGTCGTAGTTTTTGGGCTGATTTGGTATATCCACCCACAATAGGGTCAATCATATTAAATGCCAAATAGAAAACAGAAGGTTGAACTGAACCTTGTAGTACAATATTTTTTTTTTTCATCTCATCACTCAATCTCATATTTCCAGCTGATGAGACCTCTACTGCTTGGTCAAAAGATTCTGATGAGATTCCAGAGGAGTCATAGTAGCCTTGTAGAAACTTATTCCATAGAGGGATAGACTCTTTTTCTAACGAGTAGATTATCTCTTTGATAAAGGGGAGTTTTTTACCTGCATCTGCTTGTAGCTCTTTTGGAATATTTGATTTGACCATCTCTTTGGGAGTAAGTGTAGGGTAGAATTCATCATGATAGTTTGGATTTGCCAATAGTCTCATCTCTCTGTTTGGGTTATTCTCTGCTAGATAATAAGCTCCTGTTCCAACAGGAAAGAAGTTTAGTGTTAGATTTTTCTTTTTTAACCCATCTTGTTGATAAAAGAGGTCTGCTTCCCAAGGGATAGGAGCAAAGAAATACATAGTAAGCCAGTATTTGAATTGTGGATATTGATCTTTTATTTTTATATCAAGAGTATAATCATCTATCACTTTAACCCCTGATATACTATAGGGTCTCAAATCTAAAATCCCTTTTTTATTTTTGGCAATTTTACTAATTTTTTTTGAGAACTCTTCGAGACCGACAATATACTGTTGCATAGTATCTAAGATAGGGGAATTATTTTTTCTCACAGCCATTCTCTTGATAGCATAGAGATAATCCTCTGCTGTTAATTTTCTAGTAGATAATTTTTCAAAATCATCCAATGACTCTATATCTTTCAACTCATTTTCGCTCAATGCACCATAGAGTAGAGTTCCATCACTTTTTTTTACAAAAGAGGGGTGATTTTGATAGATTATATCCTCTTTAAACTCTAATCTATAATTAGTAAAAGCAATATCAGTAGAGTTTTCATCTACTTCTCTGCCATTACTATTTAGATATTTAACTATTGGCATCTGTTTTAAAGTTAATGGTTCTAGGGTATAGGGTCGTTTTAGGTAGTTATATTGTAAGGGGGGTTCATAGATATTTCCGATAATTCTCCACTCATTTGAGCTATATGAGATAACAGGGTCTAGTTTTTTTGGAGGTAAATCAAAAAAGGTAAATAGTATATTTTCTCTGATTTTTTTACTATTATGGGGGTTATTCCAAATATTAGCATGAGTTTGACTGATTATAAATGATAAAAGTAGAGCTTTTAAGAGATATTTTTGCATCTATTATCCATTTTTTGCTAATTATATCCTTTATTTCTTGATAAATAGAGCAAAAAAAATCTAAAAGATAAGTTATACATAAAAAGAAACGCTATACAATAATAAATGTTAAAAAAAAGGGAAAATGCAATGAAAACTTTAAGAAAAGTGGAATCAAGTATGGTCTCTGCCTTAGGATATAATCCTCCTACAAAAGAGTTAAAAGTGGTATTTCATACAGGTATAACTTGGATTTATAAAGATATACCTCAAAAGGTATATGATAACTTAATAAAATCTCACTCTATAGGTATGTTTATGATAAGAAATATCATAGATTGCTACAAAGAGAGGAGACTTAATTAGAGTAAAATTTTAGCTGTAACAGCACAGATAGCTGATTCACTTTTTAGAATTAGTGGTGAGTCTAAACCCACTACAGAATCTCTGAAAAGTTCTATCTCCTTTTCTGTAAAACCACCCTCACAACCTACAACTATAGTATCTATACTAATATCTTCACCCAAGAAGTTATTAGAGAAATTTAGAGCTACAGCATTAGGATTTTGATTTAAAAACTCCTCCAAGCTATCTATAAGTTCGAGTCTCATTAACTCACTTCGTCCACACTGTTGGGATGAGTTTAATACAATTCTCTCTAGTCGTTTATAGTCGATTTTAAAATTTTTCTGTGAACGGCTACAGATTATGAAGCTTATTTTATCTACTCCCATCTCATTGAGTGTGGGTAGAATTTTTTCAATATTTTTAGGCTCTATAATACACCAACCTATATGTAGCCTTTTTTTTGCTCTTATGAGTAAACTTTTACTTTTTTTTAGTACCAATAGAGCCTCTTTTCTACTCATTGAGTCTATTTTATAACTATAGAGCTTATCATCTTTTAGATTACGCAATCCTATTATCTCACCCTCCCTATGGCGACGGACTTTGAAGATATAGCGATGCTCGTCTCCTTTTAGTAGTAGGCTCTCCTCTCCTGATTGTTTATGGTATAGGTACTGCATTTTGATGTTCCACTATTTTATAGATGATAATTCCTACTAACATAGAGATGTTTATGAGGGAATATTTTATAGAGATAGCTCTTAGCTTATTATTACATCTCTCTTTTGAGATAAGTGTTTTTCTCATGGCTAGATATTTTATAGACTCTATAACCGTCAACAGAATATATAACAGAATCATAACAGCCATAC
>CAZSHP010000042.1:0-17408 GCA_964606545.1 uncultured Sulfurovum sp.
AATTCTATTATAAATATGTTATTATTCAGTTTAATAGTTAAACAAATTTTATATTTAATCTGTTATATCTCGTTATTTCTATTGGATAATTTTTTTTTCAAAATAATCTTCCCTGCTTCAACTCCTGGTTGATTATATGTATCAATTTGAACAAATTTTCCTACAACAGAGGTGAGAAGTTGATAACTATACATTAACTTTGCTAAATTGTACTCATCAACACTCTCTATGGTGATTACATCATAAGGAATATCTCTCATATTATCAATAGCTTCTATTGTTGCATCTGCTTGGCTTGTAATTAGATGATTAAAACTCAGATTATTAAAAGGGGATAACTCTTCTAAATGGTCTAACTCTATATTTGGTATTTTTTCCCTGTTATCTCTATTTTTTATTTTTATAAAAGTAACTGTTTTATCTCTTTTGCCATCCATTATGAGTTGCAAAAAACTGTGTTGGTCAACAGGCCCGATAATTCCTATGGGTGTAAAACCTTGTCTTGTTTGATTTATATTTAACTTTCCTAGACTCTCTCCCCAAAGCTGTATATACCATTTATTAAATCCATTTAGAGAACTAGAGTAACTAAAGAGGATATTTATATTAAATCTATATTTATTCTCCACAATAAACCTAGCTTTTTCCATCAAAGGCTTATAATAATCTTTTTGTTCAAAAAAAGATAAATAGACCCTCTTACAACCATTTAATAGTTCATCTATATCTACCCCTACACAAGCTAAAGGAACAAGACCTACAACAGAAAATACAGAAAATCTTCCACCTACATCTTTAGGTATATCAAATGTTTTTATTCTATTTTTTATAGCATATTTAGTAAGATTACTCTCTTTTTCACTTATGATTAAACAGTTGGAACTATCAATTTTGGTTAGGCCATATAGATACTTAAATATAGTTATAGTCTCAACGGTAGCTCCTGATTTGCTAATTACAATAAATAGTGTATCTTCTAAATCAAGCTTATTTTTCTTGGAGTTTATATCTATTGGGTCTGTGGTCTCAAAAAAATGTAAAAATTTACTATATCTATTTGAGCGTTTTAAAAAATCATATATAGCAAATGCTCCCAGACTACTCCCACCTATACCAATTAAAGCAATATGCTTCTGCTTTACACTCTGTGCAAACTCTTTTATCTCTGTAGTATCTTGGAAGGGGAGATTATAGTATCCTATATACTCTCTCTCTTTTTTTATCGCCTCAAATATAGTCTCATTTGATTTTATTTGATAAAAATTTTTGGTATATTGTAACATCTATTTTCTAGCCTCCGTTATGAGTTTCATCATCTTCTCTTCATATAGTTTTACCAATAACTCATCAGTAGATTCAAATCTTGTTACTAGTATAGGAGTAGTATTACTAGCTCTAATAAGTCCCCACCCATCTTCAAAATGAACACGAACTCCATCAATATCAACAATTTTAACTATTTTAGGAAAATCAGTTGGAGGATTTTTTAAAAGAGTCTTTATCCTCTTCATAATTTCAAACTTCTCTTTTTCTGTTGTCTCTACTTTTATCTCTTCTGTTGAGAAAACTTTTGGCAACTTCTCAATCTCTCTGTCCAAATCAACTCCATCAGCAATTAGCTCTAACATTCTAAGTGTAGCATAGATTGCATCATCATATCCGAAATATCGATGTTTGAAAAATATATGACCACTAACTTCACATGCTAAGTCTGCGTTGGTTTCTCGCATTTTGACTTTTAGATTTGAGTGACCTGTTTTATACATAATCGTTTTAGCTCCTCTAGCTTCCAACTCATCATACATAACTTGGGAGCATTTAACCTCTCCTATGACCGTTGGATTTTCTATTTTCAAGGCATAGAGTAGTGCCATTTGGTCACCTTTGATATTATTCTGATGTGTCAATACGGCTATTCTATCTGCATCACCATCATAAGCAAAAGCTATATCTCCTCTCTCTTTTAATATTTTTTTTATATCTGTGAGATTTTCTTCTACCGAAGGGTCTGGATGGTGGTTTGGAAATGAACCATCTGGCTCAATATAGATACTTTCATAGTTTAACTCCAAAGCATCAAAAATATCCTCAATTACTGTACCAACAACACCATTTCCACCATCAATAATAATCTTTTTATTTAACCCTTTTAAGTGAGAGAAACTCTCTATCATAAAATTTATATAGGCTTTTTTTACATCTATTTTAACATAGTCTCTATTATCAGGTATCTTTTTATCACTATTTTGAATAATTTTATCACCTAGAGCATAAATATCTTTGCCAAAAAAAGGTTGTCTCTCCATGGTAATTTTAAAACCATTATACTCACTAGGATTATGAGAACCTGTAATCATGATTGAAGCTGAAATCATCTGTTCTGATGAGAATTTTGAACTAAAGGTATCCAAAGAGTGATAATTTGCAAAATAGTTAACAGGAGTTGCTACCATCCCCATATCAACTACTCTACACCCTGCTCTATTAAGTCCACTTGTTAGATAATCTCTAAGCTCTGGAGAGTGAGTTCTAGCATCATATCCAATAGCTACTATTTTTTCTCCTTTAATTTTTAATCCAAAATAGTATCCGATAAGTTTAATACTTTTTCCATTTAATTCAGTGGGAACAATACCTCTAATATCATATTCTCGAAAAATTATTTTTTTCATTGTATTTTCCTTTGATAAAGTATTTAATTATACCAAAAAATATATCAAAATATGTTATCATTATAAAATAAAATTAAACAAAGGTCTAAAACTGATGATAAAAAAATGTCTTTTTCCCGCAGCAGGATATGGAACACGATTTCTTCCTGCAACAAAATCAACCCCCAAAGAGATGCTTCCTATTCTATCTAAACCTCTAATTCAGTATGGAGTAGAAGAGGCACTTATGGGAGGAATCCATACCATGGCAATAGTTACAGGTAGGGGAAAAAGAGCACTTGAAGACCATTTTGATATTAGTTATGAATTAGAACATCAGATAAAAGGAGGAAGCAAAGAGATTCTTTTAGCTGAAATTCGCTCTTTGATTGCACAATGTACTTTCTCTTATACTCGACAGATAGAGATGAGAGGATTAGGCGATGCGATACTTACAGGTGAAACACTTATTGGAAATGAACCATTTGCTGTTATCTTGGCCGATGACTTATGTTATCATGATAAAAAAGGAGTAATAGCACAATTAAAAGAGGTGTATGAAAAGTATGGATGCTCTGTAGTGGCTATTGAAGAGGTAGCAATAGAACAGACCAATAGGTATGGAATAATAGAGGGTAATCTAATAGATGAGACTAATGATACCTATAGAGTTACAAATATGGTAGAGAAACCAAATTCAAAAGATGCACCCTCCAATTTGGCAATTATCGGACGATATATCTTGACTCCTGATATTTTCGAAATTCTAAGAGATATTAAACCAGGTAGTGGTGGTGAGATACAGATAACTGATGCACTATTGGAACAGGCAAAAGAGGGAAAGGTTATTGCTTATAGATTTGAAGGTAAACGATTTGATTGTGGTTCTGTTGATGGATTTGTAGAGGCTACAAATTGGTTTTATAAAAAAAATATCTAAGTGTAGTGCATTAAAAAATGCACCTCACACCAATTATCCACAACTCCCACTACCACAACAACCATCACCATGTATATGACCACCACCGATTTGTCCAGAGGCAATCTCATCATCTGTAGCCTCTCTAGCAGATAGAACTTTTACTGAGAACATCAAATCTTTACCTGCTAATGGGTGATTGAAATCCACTTTTACCTCTTTGTCGTCAAAACTTTGAACTGTTACTTGTACTGTTTGACCCTGCTCACCTTGACCATATAGAGTTAGACCCTCTTGTAGCTCTATACCCTCAAATTGCTCAATTGGGAGGGTCTGAACAGCATTGTCATCTCTAACACCATAAGCTTTTTGGGCAGGAACCAAAACATCACCACTCTCATCTTTTGACATACCTACAAGTGCCTCTTCGAGACCAGGAATAATCTGACCTATACCCATAATAAACTCTAGTGGTTGACCCGTTCCCTTGTTTGAATCAACAATCTCTTTTGCTCCAGCCTCTTTTACTTCGTACTCTATACCTACAACACAATCTTGTTCTGTAATTGTCATATAAGCTCCTGTTTTAAAATTTGCAACATAATATCGAAGCAAACTTTAGTATGACTTATTTTATGTTATAGATTTTTTTTGGCTATCTCTGCTACTTTTGTATTTGGATAGTTATCTATGACAAATTGAAAGAAGCCTTTTGCCTTATCCTCTTGACCAGTTCTTGCTAGAGATATAGCTGTATGGAGATATAGAACCTTCATATAAGAGGCTTTATTATTTAGAGAAGCACTCTTTTTGTAGTAATCTATAGCATCACTATACTCTTGTGTATAGTATGCTATTTCACCCAAGTAGTAGTTAGATGATGCCGACTTATAGTTATGTGCAACTGTATTTTCAAAATTCTGTTTTGCAGATTGGTAGCTTTTTTGACCAAAAAGTTGAATAGCCAATCTATATATCTTTGGAATATCAGCAGAGTTTATACTGTTTGAGCTATTTGCTACTACTCGTTTTACCGAATCGCTACCTGCTAGTGCTGCCTTTAGGTCTTCATGTGATACATAGTTATTGTTTATCCTATCAATCATCTCACCTAACTCCAATAACATATTATATGTTTTATTTGGGTCATTTGCCTCTACTTTTGTAGAGGAGGCATCCACTTGCTCTTTTAGTGCTAAAATCTCCTTGTTTAGACCTTCAATAATAGTTGTTAGACCATCTATTCTATTCTGCTGTTCAGATACTCTATTTTTCAAGCTCTGTACAGCTCTTCTGTTCTCTAGCACAGCTCTCTCTGTCTCTGTCAATCCATATGGTTGAGCAGAGTCTATATCTCCTGCTCCATATACAGATGGTTCATTGGCAAAAAGAAGTGGCGTTAAGGCTATGTAGGTTATTAAAACTATCTTTTTCATCATCTATCTCTATCTTATGACTTTAAATTCAACTCGTCTATTTTTGGCATAACATGCACTAGAATAGTCTGTTGTACACTCTGGTGAACTCTCACCCATACTTACTATATTGATACTTGATGGTCTAATACCTGCACTTACTGTGGCATCTTTTGCTGCTTTGGCTCTTTTTAATCCTAGTGCATAATTATATTCATCTGTTCCTGTTGCATCACAATGCCCCTCTATTTTTACTTTAGCACCACTATTAACAGCTGGAGCTAGTAATCTAGCATTGTTTCTAATGATATATAATTTATCAGAAGTGATATGATATTGGTCTGTGGCAAAATAGATATTTTTGATACCATTACTACCTGCATCTTCATTATATCCCGAATTATAGTTGTAGCTACCACCATTCTCTCTATCATATAAATCTACATTTTCATATTTTACACCATTACTACTAGTATCATTGACAACTACAGGTGTATAGTCATTATTTTTGATTTTACCATCATCTATACCAATACTACTAACCTCTTTTTGTGCACAACCCATTACCAACAATAGTGAAGAGACTGCTACTATTATAAAGCTTTTTTTCATACCTACTCCTTTTCTTTATATTTTTTTTAGTTATATTATACCAACCAAAAATTAATCTACCAATCAATTGATTGAATTCTCCCACTCTGCATAGGATATAGAGCATTCTCATTTGTTGCTAGATTCATATACCCTATGCTATTTTTACCACCTTGTTGTTTGATATATAGAACTACCTTTCCATCATTTGAGAATCTTGGAAGCTGGTTTGAACCATTAGATGTAAGAGGTCTAACATATGAGCTATATGCAGAACCTAGATATATATTAGTTGCTTTACCCTCTCTAACAGAGTATAATATATATTTATCAAACGCATCGCATGAGCTATTATTTGCACCATGTCTCGCGATTTTGGAGACAGATGATGAACCTATATACTTAGCATATATATTTGCTCTACCCATACGGTCTGATACAAATGCTATTCTACTCTCATCTCCTAAGTATTTACCATTTACATCAATTCCTCCGAATTTCGTAAGCCGTTTTTTTGCTCCTGAGCCTACACTATACTCATATATATCAGTCTGTCCACTTGGAGCCATAGTAAGCAGTAGTTTTGAACCATCAGCTGATACATCTGAACAGACCAACATCCCCTCCGATGAGACAATTTTTTTACGATTTCCAGAGTTCATATCTACACGATATAGAGTAGGTATTAACTTGTTATATGATGTGTAGTAGAATGCACTCTGATTTCTGTTAGCCCACTTTGGAAATAGATTGAGTCCACCTCTTAGGATAACACTAGAGAATAGTAGTGTATAGTCTGCAATCCATATTTCACTCTTTCTTGATGATGTATATTTAGAAAATAGTATATGTCTCTTCATCCAAGATATATCATCATACCCCAAAGCAGAGTTTATATCTACAATAGCATTATGAGATAAAAATGGGTATCTCTGTGAGCTATTGACGCTGTATCCTTTTTCTAAAATAGCTACATTATCATAGACTCGAACCAATTTAATATCGAGTTTTGTTCCAGTTGGAGAGTAGCTATATTTTATGATATACTCCCTATCATGGAGTTCAGGAGGTAACATACTACCCATCTCAAAACTACCTGTTCTAGGTCTCTTGTCCACCTCAAAGTGTCCACTCATTTTGATGTCATTTATAAGCAGAGAGAACATCTTATGATGCCTATTGGAACTCCCTGCTGTTGTTACATCTTCGATTAGACTAATAGATGTTTTTGACTCAACATCTTTCTCGATAGTCAACTCTGCATCAACGGCAAATAGGTTGATGGTTAATATCATAAATAGTATAAAACGCATTTTTGTCCCTTCTGTTTATATAAATAATACTTGGTAATAATATCTTATATTAAGTAAAGGTATGATTATTAAGCTTATTCTATGTCAAATATTAGTTTTAGATATTCTGTTATAATTTATCTATGAAAAGTAAAAAAGTTGTTTTTGTAACAGGTGCTAGTAGTGGAATGGGTAGAGCTATCTCTCTCTTTTTGGCACAAAAGGGGTTTATAGTTTATGCAGGGACGCGTACTCCATCCAAGCTATTGGATATAGAGAGTGAATCTCTCCACCCTATAGAGCTAGATATTACCAATAGCAAAGAGGTTTCTAAATCTATAGAGAGGATAGATAAAATAGATATACTCATCAACAATGCAGGATATGGGCTAGTCTCTACAGTAGAAAGCTTGGATGAGGAGGAGATGTTCAATCAGTTTAATATCAATGTTTTTGGACTACTAAGAGTCTCCAAAGCTATAATACCAAAGATGAGAAGAGAGAGAGGTGGAGTGATTATAAATATTAGCTCTTTTCTTGGTAAAATAGGACTACCACTACTCACTATGTATAACTCTAGTAAATACGCTGTTGAGGGGATTACAGACTCTCTGCGTTATGAGTTGAGGGATTTTGGGATAAGAGTTCACTCTATTATGCCAGGGTTTTTCGATACAGAGTTTGCAAGGTCAAATCTAGTTACCAACTTGGAGACCTTTGACAAGAACTCTCCATACTCCAAGATGGTATCAAACCTAGCTCCTATCATCGTAGAGCAGATAAACCGTGGGAATGATGCAAAAGAGGTAGCTCGGATGGTTTTGAGTATCATAGAGGATGATAAATTCCCAGCTCGTGTAACAGTAGGAGACAAAGCTAGTAAATTTATCCCTATGAGGAGAGAGCTTAGTGATGAGGATTTTGAGAGACGAGTTAGAGAGTACTATAATCTATAATGGAGAGTCTATTTTTTAATACCCCAAACCAACGCTATCAGATAACAGAGCTATATAAAAATAGAGATGAGCATCTAACGAGAGTAGATGTATCAAATGGTATCTTTTTTTATGATGTTTTATTAAAAAATAGAACTAAAATCATTAAATTAAAAAACTTAGACAGAATGGTAATAATAGCTGTAGTAAAATCCAAAAATCTAACCATAGAGAACCATATAGACAAGCAAATATATACTCCAAAGGAGAACACTATCTCTATCTACTGCTCATCAAGACAGGACTTCTCATTAACTCTTTGTGGGGATATTTTTATACTTTTTATTGCTGATTTTTTTCTAAAACGCTACCTAAGTTTTGATACCAATGAACCTATAGATTTTCTATATAAAAAGACACAAAATGAGGTTATCTTAGAGGAGATAAATAGGCAACCTATTGATGCTCTAAGTCTCTATATTATCAAAAAGATAATCTATACAAAAGAGGATAAAAATATGAGAAGTATTCGTTGTATCTATAGGATTATGGAGTTTATAGCTCACCGTTTCTCTCTGCTTGATATGTTAGATGATGGAATAGAGGAGTGGGAACGGGAGATAGCATCCCGAGCCAAGAGCCATCTACTAAGCAGTTTCAAAAATCCACCAACTATAGAGCGATTGGCTCACCTATGTGCGACAAATGAGAGCAAACTAAAAAAGGTCTTTAAAAAAGTCTATAAAAGTACTATCTATGCCTATATACAACGACTTAGATTAGAGAAGGCGAACCTGCTTCTTAGAGAGGAGCTTATGACAATTGGTGAGATTGCTAAGAGAGTTGGGTATAGACATCAGGGATACTTCTCCAAGCTCTTTTTTGAGACTTATGGTGTATATCCCAAGGATTTGTTGAAGAGGTAGAAGTTCTCCTAAACCTCATCACTATAAATAGCGAGGAGATAAGGAGAAAAAAATCAATCTTTTATACAACGAACAGGTAGACCAATAGCTCTATCAGAATTACTTAATTCAAAAAAATCAGGACCTATACCAAGAGATTTGGCTTGGCTTCCATCAGGTGTAGATGACCATACGGAAGTGACTTCACCTTGTTCATGAAAGTTACCATTGTAGCTTATTCTAAAACCAACACTTGGTAATTTCAAAAAACTATCAAAAGCTGCACTTATACTAGTAATTCCTGCATCTATTGTCTCAGCTTTTAGCTCATCTACTGTTGGTACTCTATATCCTACAGGACAGATAGTGTTATGCTCCACATTTCCCCAACTTATATTTCGTGAACCACCAGTCTCATCACCCTCTGTCCAATCACTGTTCTCAATAATAAATTTATCACCTGCACTGTAGTAACTTTGAGCCTGTATTGAGGAGATTGCACTATTAGGTTTTTCATGACCATCGGTATCTCTTCCCCATTGATAGTAGTCTCCATAACATCCACTATCAGTTGATGAGGTACAGAGATTAGATGCTCCTAGATTTCTATCTAGCCATGTTTTTCCAGTATGAGGCGACTTGACCTCTTTATAGGATATACCATTATAATTAATATAAGCTATATCCTCCTCTTCAGATGCTTCAGCTACACATTTTGGATGTCCATAGCCACTATCCCCCCATTGGTCTGGTTTAGAGCAATCAGCATCCATTGCACAACCTTGATGTGCATTAGGTTCATTTTGAGCATTTTCACTTGACCAGTAGAATGTATCTTTTTTGAAACCTTCTGGAGATATTTGACCATCATTTGCCTCCCAAACGGAGATTAACTCTGACATCAATGGTAATCTATACCCTCTCTCTATACACCAACTATTAGCCTCTTGCCAACCCAAATAACCATCAGGTTCAGCCTTTAACCATGTTATTCCTGCAATCTCTTGGGTCTCTTCGTCTACATCTTTGCTCTCTTGCTCTTTTTTGATAGCTTGTGCCTCTTCATAGGTAATAAGTAGCTCTGTTGATAGAGGTTTCAAGATATTATCAATACACTCTTGATTACCATTACAGTTGTTCATCCCATTTGGGAGGGTATCTTTGATACCATAGAGGAGTAACTCATCTGCCATCTCTTTGGTATTACCATTAATTATCTGATTGGGAGTCAAACCAATTTTTCCTAGAGTCTGAACATTAATTGCAAAATCATCCATTAGAACTTTGTAAAATTGGTCAATATCTCTCATTGAACCTGTTACGACACCGTTACTGTCCATATCACCTCTTACAGCTTCTATATCCTCTTTGGTAAACTTTTTTAAATCTATCATAGATTGTAAGATAGATAACTCTTTTCTTGGGATAGCTGTATTATTATACTCAAGAGTTCCATCAGTAAAGCTATTAAATGAGAGTCCAAACTCTCCTGTAGCGTTATAGGTAACTCTATCTTTGTCCTCTAAAATCAATAGAATAGGATATTTGGGATTATAGTCATCCATAAAAAAGGTATCTTCAGCAATTTTTGTTACTTTTTGCCAAATCGTCTCCACGCTATCACCACTAATTGAGATTTTTCTTTCACTCTTTTCACCCAAACATCTTCCGTCAAAATTGGTATCTTGACATACCGTTGCTGTCATTAACATTGTAGGAGATATACCCATTGCTTTTAGAATCCGTTGCTGTAGAGCTTTTGCCTCTTCACTACTTCCCCCTCCACACCCGATAAATCCGATAGTTAAAATAACACTAAGTCCTAGAAGTATCTTTTTCATTTTGCAATCCTTTCATAATAATCATTTACTTAATATTATATCATATTTTATATAACAAAGCATATATTAATTTTTAGTAATATTTTTTAATATCATAAATCCCTCTAGTGCTAAAATAAAAATCCTCTAGTGCTAAAACCCTATTGAATCGCTCTATAATTTTATCTATAATATGGATTATAAGGAGCTAATAATGAAGAGACTACTACACCCCGTTACTATTACACTTTTTGTTGTAACTATGATTTTACTATTGCCAACTATATTACCAAATAAAAAGATTAGAGTATTTAGTGATAATGAGCTTAGGCAGAGAGCCATCTCTACAAATATGTTACCTACACCTACCACTTATGAGGAGCTTTTAAAGGTTGTAGATAACCCACAAAACCCTATGAGTCCTAAAAAGATAGCATTAGGAAGAGAGCTTTATAATGAAAAGCTCCTATCAAGAGATAGGGATATAGCCTGTGCCTCTTGTCATCTATTAGACCAAGGTGGAGATGATAATCTAGCTGTAGCGATTGGTTATCATGGTCGTGCAAACCCTTTTCATCTAAACTCTCCTACAGTACTAAACTCTGCATTGGCAAAGTCACAATTTTGGAATGGGAGAGCAAGGGATGTAGAGGAACAGGCAGGAGGGCCTATCCAAGCACCATTTGAGATGAATATGACCCCAAAAGAGGTTGTAGAGAGATTAAATAGTCTCCCATCTTATGTAACCAAGTTTCAAGAGGTGTTTAACTCACCGATAAGTTTTGAAAATGTTAGAAAGGCTATAGGTGCATATGAGAGAACACTTCTAACCCATGGGGCTTATGATAGATTTTTAAAAGGAGATAACAGTGCTTTGAGTGCAAAAGCCAAACGAGGTATGACTCTCTTTATGACCAAAGGGTGCAAAGGGTGTCATACTGGTATGAGTGTAGGAGGACAGAGTATTCAGAAATTCCCTCTTAGAAACTATTTTGCTGACTATATAGGGATGATATTTGAACCCGATTTAAAGATAAAAGAGAGTCCGTTTCCTTTTATAAATGAGGGTGGTTTTTTGGGGCAAAATAATAGGTTAAAATTTCGTGTGCCAATACTACGAAATATCTCCAAAACAGCCCCATATTTTCATAATGGTGCAGTCAAAGAGCTAAAAGAGGTGGTACGAATTATGAGTAAATATCAGATAGGAGATGAATTCAACCCTACAGAGATTGATGAGGTGGTAGAGTTTCTAAAATCCCTCGATGGAGAGTTGGTGAAATATGAGATTAATTAAAATCCACAATATAAATGCTATAATTTCCAATAAAGAATCAAATATCAGATTTAAAAGATTAGAGATAGATGGCAAAAAAAAAGAAAAAACAGACGATAAAGATAAACAACAAGATAAAAGAGCTAATGAATGGTGAACCCTTTGATGAGGGTATCAAGAAGCTAGATGATAATATTTTAGTAGAGCTTACTATGTTATTAGATTTAAAAGTTCCAATGTTGACCAAAAAAGAGATGGTAAGAGCTTTGAGGCAGACATGGGCAGAGGCTAGTAATGACAAGAGGCTAAATATCGTAAAGTTACTAGAGCAGTTAGGGGTCAAAACACCTAGCAAGAGACAGATAGAGGACAAAGTAGACTATATCCTATCTATACTAAACGAGTATGAGTATACAAAAGAGGAAGAAGAAGAGATACTATCTGCATTTATAGATAAGAAGCTCTCCAAGATAACAGATGAGAAGGTCTCTAACAAACTAAACTATATTCGCCAAAACAAGATAATGAGAAGATGGGAGTTAGAACTTGATGTGAGGTTCAATACAAGCTCCAAAATGGAGTTTTATCACTCTTATGAGTTTGACATCAATGAAAAAACATTTACAAAGACCCTTTTGACATTCTCAGACTATATAGACAATAAAATATTTGCAGGTGAAGATGATGACTATATCAAAGGTAGACTAGAGGAGCTTAGAAGAGAGGCTATAGATAGAAAAGAGCTAGAGATAGAGAACTTTTTGAAACGGAGTCTTAGAGAGGGACACTGTTATCTTAACCCTTTCGAGGTAGATATACTTATTCGTAATATGCCTCCAGAGGATAGTCTATGTGAGATAGATATTCCTCTAAATATTATGAAAAAGATTGTAGCTGAGATAGACTCTGAATATAGAGTTGTTATAGAGGGAGAGAGCCTATATATAGCCAAAGATAAAATCTATTCACTCTATGGAAAAGAGCTACCATACACCGTTGTAGCTACATACACTAGAAGATATATATATAATCTCATTTGGGCAGAGGATAGACTCCCTATCAAACTAGATATGACACATATCAAGAGCAAAGTCAAGGCCGATTTTGACTATAATATAGAGATGTTAGAGGATGAACTATATAGTTTGAGTGAGGGTTTAGAGCTAGATGATTCTGTGATAGAGAGACATATATTGCAGTTTATAGAGCCTCATATCTCCTCCTCTCACTCTCTAAAGATAAAAGAGAAGATAAAAAAGAGGATTCACTACCACTTCTTAGAGTATATCCGTCCACTCAAAGAGAAAAAGAAAAAAGAGGAGCTTCTAGCCAAGACTATTCGTGATTTTAAATCCCTATATCCTATTGCTAGAGTTCTAAAACGGGAGATTATCTTCCATGTAGGCCCTACCAATAGTGGTAAAACCTATGAAGCACTACAATACCTCAAAGATGCAGATACAGGTTACTATCTAGCACCTTTGAGACTTCTAGCCCTAGAGGGGTATGAGAATCTAAAAGCCAAAGGGGTATCTGTCTCTTTGATTACAGGAGAAGAGGAGATTATAGACGAAGAGTCCACCCATATCTCTTCTACTATTGAGATGATGAACTCCTCTGTAGAGGTAGATGTAGCTGTTATAGATGAGATACAGATGATAGATGATAGAGATAGAGGTTGGGCTTGGGCAAATGCACTTATTGGTGTACCTGCTAAAAAGGTCATATTAACAGGCTCTAACAATGCTTTAGAGGCTGTTGTAGAGCTTTGTGAGTATCTTAATGAACCATTAAAGGTAGTTCATTTTGAGCGAAAAAATGAGCTAAAACTACTAAAATATCCAACAGCTATAAAAGCTATAGAGAGAGGAACAGCTATTGTTGCCTTTTCAAGAAGAGATGTTTTAGGATTGAGACAGAGATTATCTCAAAAATATGAGGTATCTGTAGTATATGGCAATCTATCTCCAGAGGTCAGAAGAGAGGAGGCTAGAAGATTTAGAGAGGGTGAGAGTGAGATACTTGTTGCTACTGATGCTATTGCTATGGGGTTAAATCTTCCTATCAAAACTCTACTATTCTCCAAAGATAATAAGTTTGATGGATTGAGACGAAGAGAGCTACTACCTACAGAGGTAGCACAAATCTCTGGTCGTGCTGGACGGTATGGACTAGAAGAGGTTGGTTATATCGGTGCTTTGGATGAGAAGACACTAGAGACAATAGCATCTCAACTCTATACACCTCAAGAGTCTCTAAAGTTACCATTCTCTGTTATGGCTAGTCTGGAGCATGTGATGCTTATAGGAGATATACTAGAGACTGAAAATCTATCTATTATTCTAAACTTTTTTGCAGAGAATATGGAGTTTGAGGGGCCTTTTGTTGCGGCTAATATCGACTCTATGTTAGAGATTGCATCTATCGTATCAGAGTATAAATTAGACCTAAAGACCAGATTTCATCTAGCTTGTGCCCCTGCCTCTATCTCATCTCCATATATTGAGTCTGTATTTCACAGATATATCAAACAGCTAGAGGCTGGTCAAACTGTGGAGTATATCCCACCAAGAGACCTACCTAGATTTGCTCAAACCAACGAAATGATGCTAAATGCTGAAGATAGAGTTAGAGAAATCTCTCTATATCTATGGCTATCATTTAAGTTTGGAGAGCTTTTTCCTGATATACAAAAGGCACTAGATGCTAGGGTGAGACTAAATAATTATATAGAGACTTCATTAAAACAGGGTAATTTTGTGAAGCAATGTAACAGATGTGGAAAACATTTGGATTTTACATATAGGTTCTCTATATGTGACTCTTGCTTTAGTAAGGGCAAAAGGGGTAATCGTGAATCATCTCGTAGAAATCGTTCTAATCGTAGACGAAGACAAAATAATCTATAATATAGCAAAATATAGTATGGCAGGTATAGCATTTGATTAAGGCATTAAAATTTAAAATGAGTAGACTTCTAATTGCTCTAAATATTAAAAAAGAGCAGTACTCTTGGTTTGTAGTACCAAATAAGCTAAATCAAGGATATGCAGTATTTCGACCCTCTAAAAATAAAAAAATAACTTATAAACAGTGGGAAGAGAATCAAGAGGAGGAGAGAGAGATTACCGAACTCATATCAACTATCAATGAGTTCTTGGAAATTTGTGAAACTAGTCATGAATACAAAGCTTTTGTAGCTAACTACTACAAAAAACAGGGTTATACAGTTTGGGAGTGTAGTACAGATATGGAGGATAATAGATTGGATTTAGTTCTAAAAAAGTCTAAAAATATTCTATTAGTCGAGTGTAGAAACTGTAATACAAATATAGATATGGAGCAGATTCATAATTTTGAAGCTCAAGCAGAGAAATTTTTGGAGGAGAATCAGATTTTCAAAGATTATACAATTAAACTTAGATATACAATGGCTAGTCTGCTGTTAGAGGAGGAGGCATATGAGTATATCAAAGCTCACTCTGACAAAATTGATTATGATATTATTAAATTAAGTGCTACTCCAAAATCTGAGTAGCTTTGTCTATTTTATCAATATAGTGATTGAACTCAAGAGCAGTAATTGCTGTTCTACCTAGGGCAAAGTGTCTTTTACCCTCTCCCCATACAGTGTGTATGATATATGGTTCTCCTTTGTACTCTCCAATATATAGCATGATGTGACCCTTTAGATGTATAATAGTCGAACCAACTATCACACCCTCTAATAGCTCTATTTTGGACTCTCTTCTCAAATCCGTTAACTCTATCTGTTTTGAGCCAACGAGACTCTGTGATGATGAGTTTCTAGGCATTCTAAGACCAACTGTTGCATATATCTCTTGCAGAAACTTCGAACAGTCCTGCTCACCAAAAGAGCCACCCCATCCATAAGGTGTATGTAGAAATTTAAAGGCTTGAATTAGTATATTTTTTGGAGTGTATGGTAGATAACCTTTGTGGATATTGGAGCTTCTTATAGTGGCATTTTGCATAACTAACCTACCCTCTCTATCTCTTGATGGGACGAGTACCATTGTTCTCTCCTCTATACTCAATATAGTGGGCAGTCTAACACCCATTCGTAGATAATCATGGTATCTTCCTGCTATCATTAGAGCTGATTTTGGCTCTGTAGTTACTATAAACTCTTTGGCATTTAGATAGTTCTCTATCTCTTTTTTCTCTCCAAATGCTATATCTCTATCTTTGACCCATCCTGAGCTAGTAGGAGCTATACCGTAGTGCCATCTTCCATCATCTGTACTGTGTAAAATAGCTATAGGAGTTGCTATATCTAGTGCCGAGTTTTGATTACGGTCGAAGTATATCTGATTTTTCTTTTTTAGTAGTGATAGCTCTGTGGGGATTAGTTTTTGGTCTGTATAATTAACAGTCAAGGCATAACGGGTTTTTACTCTGTTAGTTGGTATACTATCTAGGCTCATATCACTTTTGATTTTGCTATAGAAGTTTTTTGCGATTCTATCTCCATCTTCAAAATATTTGGCTTGATTCTTTATCCCATTATACATATTCTCAATAGAGTGTTTAACCCAAGAACTACCATAATATCTATTCATATCTCTAAAATAGGTGAGTTTTTTTTGGCTATAGGCTATTTCATTATTGAACTCTTGAATCTTTTTATGAGACATAATTAACTCATTGGGATTTTCAATCTGCTCTATCCAAAACTCGGGTATATTTAGATGACGATTCCTATTTACTATAAAAACAGGCTGTTTCTCCTTGGAGTTTGTAAGTAGTGGTTGATGTTCAGAAACCTCTTGGCAAGAGCTTAAAAATAGGGCTATAATGGTTAACAGGATATATCTTTTCATGGCGAAATTATAGCCTAAAGTTCAACAAAAAAGAATATAATTAGAAAAAAGGATTTACCATGCCAAAAGAAAAAATAGAAGAGATAAAAACAGCTATACAAGGCTCTAATATACTATCAGAAGAGGAGAAGAGCCAAAGTATGAGGCATATTGAGGAGTGGATTACAGAAGATAGAGCTTTTGGACTGATTTATGATGAGTTATTGGAGATTAATGAGGTTTTTAAAGAGATTTTTAGAGAGTTGGGGATTATATAACCTTATTATATGGATGGATTTATATTATATTAGTATAATCTAAGATAAATCATATAATAAGGAAGTGTTATGAAAAGTCTATTTATGGCAACGCTTATACTCATTTCATCCTCATTAGCTCTAAATGCTGAAAATAATGAGACTATAAAAAAAGATGAAAATAGTAGTAGTAGCACAAAAGCTAAGAGAGCTGAAAAACAGCTAGAGAAACAGATGAAGAGAGAGCAAAAATTTGCAGAAGAGCAGAAATTTTATCATGGAAAAAATCACGACCTCTCATATGCAGAGGTCAATAAGGAGTCTATAGATTCTGTTCCTCTTATAGAACCTGATTATGAGTTTGATATGGATGATGTTTATGATTAATCTAACTATCATATTTTAGATATGCTACAGAGTTTGACAAAATATCTGGTGAACCTCACCTCTCCCAAATCAGAGATTCTACTCGTTACACCTACAACAACGCCCTAGTTCCATCCTCTCTGAGGTGGAATTCATAG
>CAZSHP010000043.1:0-17385 GCA_964606545.1 uncultured Sulfurovum sp.
GTGATATTGCTTGACCATCTTTGTCTATAAGTCGAACAAGAGACTCATATTTTTTGAGATTGCCTGTTTTATTATTAAATATAGGTTGATAGTAGCAGACTATTCTATCCTCATCAATAGCCTCTTTTACTCTTTTGACCCACTCTATATTATGAGCATAATCCTCACTCTTTCTCATTCTATGGTGAAAAAGTAGAAATTTCTTATGCTCTTGTTGTGCTTTTTTTCTAGCTATGTTACTATATAAAATCAGTTTTTGATAATCTTCATTTACATAATATGTAGCTGCTCCTCCACTTAGAGAGATTGATATACGATTTTGATTTCCCACTTTTGGGTTTGATATTTTATTTTCAATATCCAAAATAAACTCTTCAAAAAAGTATTGGAGATTATCTTTGGATAGATAGCCCTCCTCAAAGAGAAGTATAAATTGGTCAGCTTCTAGTTTATATAGCCTATATTTATTTTTCTTATTTATCTTTTCTAAAATCTTTGCTAGGTTAATTAGTGTATTATCAGATATTGTTCTTCCATAGAAATCATTAAATCCTGAAAAATCATCTACATTAAGGTAAAAAAGAATAGGTTTAATAGCAGTTTTTAAATCTTCTACTAGTTGATTTCTATTAGGTAGACCTGTCAACAGGTCTACTCTTTGTTTCTGTATCTCCTCTCTATTGTCTTCGAGTTCGGTAATATCATGTCTAACAGCTACATACTCTCTAATCTCACCTTTATTATCCAATATAGGTAATACTGTTGCATTTACAATATAGTAACCACCATTCTTTTTTCTATTTTTGACAATTCCTTTCCAAACTTTTTTACTTCTAATAGTTTTCCACATATTTTCAAATGACTCTTTAGGTACATCTGGGTGTCTAATTATGTTGTGAGGACTCCCTATTAGCTCATCTAGTGTATAGCCTGATATATCGCAAAACATAGGGTTTGCATAGGTTATGACACCTTTTAGGTCGGTTTTAGATACAATACTAGAGCTATCGATAGCTGTTTTATATCCATCAAGAAAAGAGATATTTTTAGTAAGTTCATCACTCATTGTATTAAAAGCCAAAAGTGCATCACCAATCTCATCTTTTTTCTGAACATCAAGATGAATATCTGTTTTTCCTTTTGAGATTAACTCTGATGCTGTTTGTAGTTTTTTTAGATTCTCTGTGATAGATTGATAAAAAGCTATAAAAATATATAGAGATATTAGTAGTATTATTAAAAAACCATAAAATAGATAAGCTCTCTCTCTCTTTAGATGTAACTGTAACTCTTTGATTGTATCTTTGTATGTATAGATAAACATCTTGTATAGCTCCTCTTGTGAATACATCGCCTCTGTCACTTTTTTTGAAAATGATTTTATTTTATAGGAGAAGTTTTGATTTAAAATAATATCGTTGTCTATAACCTTTAGTATCTTTTTGAGTTTATCTGCTACATCTGTTGTCTGTTTTTGTAGGGCAGGGTAGTTGCTTAGTTGAGTAAGTATTTTGTTATCCGTGAGATTGGATTTCAGACTTGATAGTTCAGTATATAGTGCAAATAGTATCTTTTTCTGCTCATTTATCATACTGTTTTCTGTTAAAACAGCAGAGGAGAGACCGTGAAGTTGTCCAGAGTGTTCATAGATATTGAGAAGTTTATCTTGGAGCATATCTGCTAAGTAGTTAATCCTTAGGTCTTTACTTATATCAAATTTAGTAATAACGGATATATCTAATATCGCCTCTTGGAGTAGTTTAATTACATCATTATGCTCTTTGAAAATATCCCTATTGTCACTATCTCTCTCAATCTTATATATTTTTATAAGTTCAAATTGACTCATCGCTTTTGTAAAATTTTGATTTGAGTTTAGTATATTTAGATTCTCTGAGTCATATTTAAATAGTGCTTGAGTTCTAAATCCTAAAAGTTGCTCAGTCTCCATTATCTCATCTTTTAGGTTTTTGTTCTTATCTATATTATTTAGATAAACTGTACACTCTCCTCTATGAATCTGTATCGTTTGAATAACTTTGTGTATAATCTGGATATATTCTAAGCCTATTAGTTGTTGTTTGTAGAGGTTATTCTCTTCATAATTATTTAAAAAAATAGTGTGAGATGGAAAGACAAGTAGTATAAATAGTATAGATATAGACCCTATGATTTTACTTTTAAAAGATAGCAAATTCATTATATAGAGTGCTGGATTTAGTATCTTCTTTAAAATCATTATAGTAACCCTTTTGAAATTTTAAATTTATTATAACATAAACTATTATAAAACAACAAGTTTTATCTAAGATAATTCAGATATAGGGAGAGTTCTCTCCCTTTTTTATGATATTTAGCTTTTTTTTGAAACTACCTCTATAGAGATTATATCATCATTCTGCTCAATACTATCAAGTACTGCAAAGCTATCACTATCACTCTCCTCAATAGCACCAAAAACAGTGTGTACACCATCAAGATGAGGAGTTGGTACAAATGTGATAAAGAATTGACTACCACCTGTATTTGGTCCAGCATGAGCCATAGATAGAGTTCCTCTTCGGTGTGGTTTTTTACTTGTGTCTGTTTCACAGTCTATAGCCCAATCTGGTCCACCTGTTCCTGCCATTCTTGGATTTCCTCCAGGTCCAGAGTGTGGACATCCTCCTTGAGCCATAAATCCAGGTATTACTCTATGGAACTTTAGATTGTTATAAAAACCTTCACTCGCTAAGTGTGCGAAGTTAGCCACTGTATTTGGTGCATCATCAGCATAAAGTTTCACCCAAATAACTCCTTTATTTGTTGTAAATTTAGCGTAATTGTATGTATCCATAATATCTTGTGAGATTTTGTATAACTTTGATTGTTTTCCAAACATTATTATTTAGTCCTTGTTTATAAAAATTAAGATAGTATTATATCTAAAAAAACAAAAGGTTAGAAATGGAGTTATGTGTAGCATTAGATTTGCCTTTAGCAAGAGAGAATTTGTTATTAGCAGAGAGCTTAAAAGAGCATGATATTTGGATGAAAGTTGGTTTTAGAGCATATATTCGTGATGGAGCAGAGTTTATATATGAGTTGAAAAAGATTAATCCGAATTTTAAAATATTTTTGGATTTAAAGCTGTATGATATACCAAATACTATGGCAGATGCAGCAGAAGAGATAGCTAAGATAGGTGTAGATATGTTTAATATTCATGCTAGTGCAGGTTCTGTAGCTATGAGAATGGTTATGGATAGACTATCTACCTATGAGAGTAGACCATTGGTTCTTGCTGTTACAGCTTTGACCTCTTTTGATGAGGAGAATTTTCAACTTATTTATGAAAAGAGTATAGATGTGAAGGCAGAACAGTTTGCAAAGATGAGTTATGAGAGTGGATTAGATGGTGTGGTATGCTCTACATTTGAGAGTAGGGCAATAAAAGAGACCACAGACGAGAAGTTTTTGACTCTATGTCCAGCGATTAGACCTTTTGGGGAGGATGCAGGAGACCAACAGAGAGTAGCTACACTAGAGGTAGCAAAAAATGAGATGGTTGATTTTCCTGTAATAGGGCGACCAATCTACCGAGATAATAATCCTTTGGCAAAGGTTGAATCTATATTGAGAGTAATATAGAGAAATTTATAAAAAATTATCTATATTTTATATTTTTTTAAGCATCTTTTCCCTATAATCTCACTCCACAAAGACTTGGACAGATGGGAGAGCTGGTTTAATCCGCGCCCCTGCTAAGGGCGTGTAGCCTTGCGGTTACCGAGGGTTCGAATCCCTCTCTGTCCGCCACTTATTTTCTAATTTTCAACTTAATTCTTATCATATGTGATATAATTTATATATGTACCGTTATTTTTATATATATATTTTTTTTATTTTTAATATGAGTTATGCAGAGTTCAATGTTACAGATTTAGATAGGTATCATGATGAGTTATCCAATTGGTTAGTTGATACTAGTAATAGTATAGATAACTATTTTATTGAAGAGAATGGAACAGTTAGTAGTAAAACCTATGCTGAACTAAAAACATCATTTGCTCTTGAATCTAAACGCTCAAGTGAGTATGCTATTCGTCTTCGGCTACGTCTTAATCTACCAAAAATCCAAAAAAAACTAAGAGTGGTATTTGAAGACTCAGATAGTGATGATGATTTTTATGACTCTACAAAGCTTGATAATGATAAACATTTAGATGATAAGGATTACTATTTGCGTTTGGAGTATTTCAACTATATTTGGAAGAGATTAAATTTCTCTATGAGTGGTGGAGTTCGTCTAAAGAGATTTGATGTTCATCCCTTTCTCAATCTAAAGGTTAAATATGATGTAGAGAGCTTAAATAAAAATGAGAGAGTTATCTCTAATCGATTTCGTTATTATATCAATAGTGATATTGAAGATGTAGTATCATACAATATACTCTATCCGATAGATGATAGTAACTACTGTACTATTCGTCATAACTTTCGTTATAGAAATTGGCAGAATTATCAACAGATAGTAAATAGTGCATCTTGTGTAAAAAAGATTGAGAAGAATAGATATATTAGTATTGGGGCTTCGTTGCTTAGTGAACTAGAAGATAAAGATTTAACACTACAATATCCTAAAATATATTGGAAATATAGAGGTAAACTCTATAAAGAGTGGATATATTATGAGTTGACCCCCTCTATTTTGTGGAGAAAAGAGAATAGTTATAATGAATCGTACCGTTTTATGTTAAATATAGGTACAATATTCAATCACTCTTAATTCATATTAGAGCCAAACTCCATTACGAAAGAAATAGACAATTGGATAAACTGTAACTAGAATAACATATAGAGTAGAGAATATAATAGAGTATTTACCATCTCTATTCTCTCCTAATATCCTCAAAATTCCCACTCTCATTCCATAAAACGACCCTAAAAAGAGCAAAGAGTACAATAGATACCCGATATAGTAATAATCACTCTGTAAAAAGCAAAAAGGACAGTGATGCGTAGGCAACTCATATATATAAGTACCAAAAAACTGAATCAAAGAGATAAGAGCCACTACTAAAAATATCAAATTAGCCAAAGCAAAAAGATAACGATACTTCATAATATAAAAAAAGAGCATAAGCCCAAAAATCCCATAAAATAGACTCAACAATAGAGTAGTATCTATAGAAAATATAGCTCCAATAGCAGATGTTGATGAGCTAGAGTAGAGAGTACCACAACAGCTAACCATTTTGTCTATATCTATCGAGCCAAACATTATCCCCTCTAAGAGTATCTCTACAATCAAAAACAAAAAAGCCACTATAAAAAACTCAAATTTTAGTTTTGTATAGGGCAGATTGGGGCTTTTTATATCTAAATAGTGCAGAGTTAACCAAAATCCAAATAGATATAGATTTATAAGTTTTATAATAAGCAGATAAGCACCATAATCAGTAGCATCAACCACCCCTGCACCACACATAGCACCAGTAAGCAGAGTTGAGATTTTATCAAGTGTAAAGACAAAAAATAGAAACAGAGGAAGTTTAATAGCAAAGATATATTTGATAATAGTAGCTGATAGGTAGCTCTGTTTCTCTAGGTTATACTGCTCTTTTGTTGTAGCATCCATATCCCATTTGAGAAAGATTTTGACAGAGAGTACAAAAGCAACAATACTAAAAAAGAGAAAAATAGCATCAAGTATAAGTATCGCTAAAACCTCTGGGGTTAATATCATAAAACTCTCCCATTTTTCATCTCTATAATCCTATCTACAATATCCAAATCAAAAAAGAGTGGGTCGTGAGTAGCTACGACTATAGTTTTATCATCATCTTTTAGTATTTTAAGCATATCTATAAAATCAAGTGATAACTTCTCATCCAAATTGGCTGTAGGTTCATCAGCAATAATTATATGAGGGTCATTTATCAAAGCCCTAGCTATAGCAACTCTCTGTTGCTCTCCACCTGATAGATTTCGCACTATTGTACTCTTTTTATCAACTATATCAAACTCTTTTAATACTCTATTTAGTTTCGCTTTGGCTTCATCTTCATCGGGATTGGTAGGTACTAGAGGTAGCAAAATATTCTCTTGGACTGTGAGAGTTGGTATTAGATTATATTTTTGAAATACAAACCCAATACTATTTTGTCTATAATCAGAAGCGAAATTATCAGGAAGCTTTGAGACTCTCTGATTATCTACTATCACCTCACCCTCTGTTGGTTTGGTTAGAGAGGCTATGAGTGAGAGGATTGTACTTTTACCACTTCCACTTACCCCTTTTAGAACTACTAATTCGCCCTCTTCTATATTTAAACTTATGTTTTTCAAGGCTACTACAGTATTATTTCTATTTAACTCATATTCTTTTGTTATATTTTTTAGGGTTATCATTTCTCCACCAAGATTTCATATTTACGCAAAGCCTCTATCATATCATCTCTACCTAGATAACCGATATGTCTATCAATCTCTTTACCATTTTTATTATAAAAGAGTTGCACAGGGAGTTCCTCTATATTATGGTTTATTGCTCCTAGAAAATCTTTGTCTACATTGACATAGTAGATTGCTGTTTTGGGATAGTTCTCTTTTATCTCTTTGATATTTGGAGCCATACTATCACACCATATACATTTGGTTTTACCAACCATTACCATTAGAGGTCTATCTTTTGGGATTTGGCTTAATTTTATCTCTGGTACATCACCAAAATCATGAGCTAATAGTGTTATAATCATGACTATTATAGATATAATAACTCTTTTCATACTTATTCCTTTTTAAAAATTATCGTATAACCTCATCCACCTCTAAAGTAGAAGCCCTCCATGATGGAATAATCGTAGCCCCCACATAGATAGGTACAGAGAGCAAAAAGACCAAAAAGAGTATCTGAATATCAAAAACAAAAGGTAACTCAAATGAGGTCTTTAGCTGTGAGTAGCCCACAAATATCTCTTTTAAAAGTGGAGCTTGAAATAGATATACAAACCCAAAAGCTAGTAGTACTCCAATCAGATAAGCCAAAAATGAGATTATAAATGCTTCATAAAATTTCTCTTTGAGGACATCATCTACTCTCCAACCTATCGCTTTTAGGATTCCTATCTCTCGCTTCTCTTCGCTACTAAGCCCACTAGCCTTATCATATATAATCATAAAGAAGGTAAACAGAGAGACTACAAACAGAGCCAAAAATAGACCCGATTTATAATCAAAGATATTTTGATAACTTATCTGTAAATCGCTAGAGGTTATTACTCGTGTATCGGGGTACATTAGTTTTATCTTGGATGCTACTGTGGTGATTTCATCTATATTGGGAACTTTGACAACTATATCAGTAGCCTTGTCCTCTCTCATATCAAAAATCTCTCGCACACTCTCTTTTGGCATTAGAATCATATCATTTGACTCTAACTCGGTATCCCCATCAAATACACCTGCTATAGTTATCTTTTTTAGAGTTCCATCAGGCTTTATAAAGTTAAAATAGTCACTATAATAACTCGATTGCATCACCTCTTTGACCCCTTTTCCTACTACCATAGAGTCACTCAAATTATCAAAATCAAACTTTTTAATAAGCTTGGTTAAACTATCTTTGTATTGGGTTTCATATTGGTCTATGCCCACGACCGAAAAATTAACCCCTGCATTTGCAAAATAGTAATATCCCCAAACTCTAGGAATCGCCTCTTCTACCCCTGCTATAGTCAAAATCTTATCTGCTACAGTTATATCTATCTCATTATGTCGTCCTGCTTTTATCTTTTGGACTATGATTTGAGGCAGAGAATTTACTGTAGATTGGAGTTCATATTTAATAGAGCTTGTAATTAAAAAGACAGCTGTAAGTAGAGAGGTAAGGAGAGTAAAAACAACTAAAATAAAGATATTTTTGGATTTATTTCTAAAAAGAGCATTAATTGCATATTCAATAAGATAGAGATTGATTCTATTTTTCATCTATTGCCTTATTAATTATATGAGAATGAGAATAGACAAAGGTAGAGGGAAAATACTCCCTCAAATCCCCATCATCCCTATATATAGAGAACAAATCACTAATCGTTCTATGCCTAACAGAAGTAGTCTCTGTTACAATAGCCAAATCAGGCAACCCCACAATAGATACAAACTGCTCTTTTTTCTCTTTTTGATTGGCTGTCATCTCTTTTGCGATTTTGAGATATAATAACTCTATACTCAAAAGTGTCAAGACTCCTATAAACGCATAGAATAGATAGTGACTTTTTTTATTCATCTAATTTTAGAACCTCTTTTTCCACTATTTTATCAAATTTTACTATTTTTTTGCCATTATGGTCATTAGAAAAGGTCTTGGCATCTGATTCTTGTGCAAAAGGTATCAACTCATTACCCATAGGCCCTAATAGATCCGAACCAATTACAAAAAAAGCCTCTTTGGCATCTATTACTTTTTGAGAATAGTAGTCTGTAACCAATATTTTTGTTATATCTTTGTTTTTGAGATTTTCATATTTCCCCCACTTCTTAGGGTCAAAATAGAATTTCATCATATCTTTGACTCCATCAAATGAGTAGTGAGTATCTCCATAGTAAATCTGTGCTACCCATTTTGGATATTTGTATACAAACATACCACAAACAGGACACTTATCATCTTTTTTAATCTCTATAGCGTCTCCACTTTTAGTCAAAACTTTTGTCCGTTTGACCTCCCATAGATATAGTGCTACAGCTTGAAATCTTTTGCCTTTTAACTCTTTGCATAGTTTGTCTTTTTTGATTGCTGATTTTAGTTCATTTATCTGATTGTATTTGCTTAGATTGATGTCCTGTTGACACTTTGCTTCAAAGAGCTTTTTACCCATTGGATACATCTTTTTTTGTTTCTTTTTCATCACCATAGCTACATCAGAGTCTAAACTCTCTTTTGCCATAGCTAGAGCTTTATCAAATGATACTATCTCTCCACCATGAGTCTTTATAAACTCTTGGGCATCCTCTTTTTTGGCAAATGCTAGTTTGCTAACTTTGCTCATTGTTCCCATTACATCTGAGCCAACCACATAAAAGGCATCTTTGGCAGGGATTAATTTCTCTGTTTTTGCATCAACTACTTTGATATTATCTAAGCTTATATTGTTATCTTTCATATCTACAACCAAACATCTTATAGAGCAGAATTGATTTTTATCTACTGCATGAGAGGTTTTATAGAACATCTTTAGAGACATTCCACAGATAGAACACCACTGTTTTTTTGCTCCATCTTGAACCAAGATAGGTTTATCTGTTGCCATTTTTGAAAATGGTTCATTCGCTTGAGTCAACGAGAGACAAACTACAACTAATAATAGTAATTTTTTAATCATTGATTTTCCTTTTTTTGCTTATTATAACTATAGAGTATTAAATTTGTGTTAATTATAATGATAATAGCTATCTATATTTATCTCATATTCGAACCTAACACATGAGAAGCTTTTCAAAATCATTTTTTATCTGTTAATCTAAATCAAATCTCATAATACTATAATTAGCTAAAATTATCCAAAAAAGGATTTTATAAATGAAAAGAGTTTTATTATTTGCTCTATTGTTAATAATGACAACACTATCTGCTATAGAGAAGAGAGAGTTTCCTGTAGATAAGCTAAAAGAGCAAAATAGAGAGATTATCAAAATGGTAGTAAAAGAGATTTCAAAAGACCTACCACAAAAGGTAGATAAATATACAATAATGAGTAAAATTAGAGATGAAAATCTAACCCTAATCTACACCTTTGAGATAAATACAGGAGCAAAGAGTGATGAATCCGTTATAAAAGAGGACAAACCAAGAATGCAAAAAGCTATAAGCAGAGGTATTTGTCAATCATCGAAAAGGTTCCTAGAGGCAGGAGTAACACTATCTTATGAATATCTAAGTGCTTCCACCAAAAAAGAGTTATTCACATTTACCATGACCCAAAAAAAATGCAAAGAGCTAAGATATGACTAGACTACTACTATTTACTATCCCCTATTTATTATTTACTATCTTGACAGGTTGTGAGGGTCGTTCCAAAACAGCTGTAGAAAAAGTCCATTGGGATAGAGATATGTGTGCTAGATGTGTTATGGTAGTAAGTGATAGAAAAAACACGACACAAGTTAGAAACCCCAAAACAGGGCAGACTTTTATGTTTGATGATATAGGTTGTACTATATTGTGGTTCAAGGATGAAAATATTTCATGGAGCAACCAAGCAGTTATTTGGATAACAGATGTAAAAACAGGTGAGTGGATAGATGCTAGAACAGCTTTTTATGATACCGAAAATATTACCCCTATGGCTTATGGATTTTCGGCTCATAAGAGCAGAGATACTATCCAAAAGGGACAAGAGATTATCGGTTTTGATGAGGTCTGCAGACGAGTAATAAAAATAGGGAAATAGAGATTTTATTCTCTATTTTTATATCCTCCCATTCAAAAGCCGAATCAAAGCATCTTTTATCTCATCAAATTTCATAACTCTTTTACCACTATACTTATCAGCAAATGCCTTAGCATCACTCTCTTTTGCAAATGGAACTAAATCATCACCAGCAGGAGAGATAGCCCTAGAGCCATAAACAAAATAGGCTTTTTCTGCATCTATTGCTTTTAGTGATGTATAATCCATAACTACTATTTTTGAAAAGTCTCTCTCACTTTTTACTCCTACATCATACCATTTCCCTGGGCGAAAATAGAACTCAAACATTGATTTTGGACTACAGAAATAGACGGTTTTTCCATTTCTAACCTCTATTTTGGCTACCCATTTAGGGTCTTTGTATAGTTTTATTTTTCGTACTAGACAAGTTGTATTTTTATCAAAATCTATAGAGTATTTTGACTCTATGGGTTTTGTATTCCATGTAGTGTTGTTGTCTGCTGAAGCAAATATAGATGCTAATAGTAGCAGAAGTAGTATAAGTATTTTTTTCATATAATTCCTTTAGACTAAATCTTTTTTTGTAAATATTTTGAACCCTAAAAATGCAAATATCAACCCAACTATAATAGGGTATATAATTGATAGAAGCACAAAGAGAGCTTTAGATATGCTATCTAAAATATAGAATGCCACAGGTCCCATAACGGTTAATTCTGGGTCAAATAGGGATATAGCGGCTACTCTAAATATCTCCATAGGATTCATCAAGGCTATACCAATAATCAGCTCCTCATTAAATCTCTGTTGCATCATCAAAGAGATAAGAGCAATATCTATAAATGCCAACAGAAATATCCATATAAAAAAGGCTATTCCTAGTGCTACCTCTGATGATTTAACAAAAGAGGAGATAAAAAATGCAATACCCAAAAAAGCAGAGCTAAGAGCAAAAAGTAATCCTGTATAGAGAAAAAATATAGCCCAAGGAATATCAGCCCCTTTAAAAGCTCCATAGATTATTGCTATAATCATTGCAAAGATAACTGGTAGATAGACAGTAATAAATCGTCCTAGAACTTTGCCCCAATAGTACTCTTTTAGTGAAATAGGGAATGAGAGCATATACTCTAAAATATGGTTATCTCTATCACCTGAAATTGACCTAACTGTAGTAATTAGGATGAAAATAGGCAAAATAATAATAGTAATTTGTATATACATCAAAAGTAGACGACTAAGCCCACTAAACCCCATTACTTGTGACTCTGTAACACCTGCTATAAAAAATAGAGCTATCAGACCACCAAAAACTAGTGAGTAGACCAAAAACCATTTTGCTCTTATTGACTCTTTTAAGTCCAAATATGCAATTAATCGTAAGTTTCTCATCTTCTAATATCCTAATATTTTTTTTCGTATCTTTGGGTTAGCTAGATGCTCACCACGAAGCATCCGTAGTTGCATCTCTTTGAAATCTATAGTTCCCTCTTTTTTATTTGCATAGGCTGCAAAACCATAATTCATAGGGGTCTTCTCATTGATAGTAAAATAAGCTGTTTTTGCATCTATATACTTTTTAGTATCGTTACTAAAAACATAAACTTTACGACTATCTAACTCTATTCTATTTGCTTTGCTCCACAAAATTAGACAACCAATATCATCAAAATAGTTACTCTCCTCTATATAAGCTGTATATTTATTATCCTTTGGAAGTGGCATATTGCACTGTGGACATAATTTACTCTCCGATGGAGCCTCAGAGGAGGAGTTGCAACCTACTAAAGTAGTGAATAGTAGATATTGAATAGCGAGTATTAGTGAAAGTTTAAAGAGTTTCATCTGTTATTACCTTTCCCATGTCCATATAGACCTCTCTGTTTACTAGAGCTTCTACCTCTTCTAGCCTATGGGTTACAAATAGTAGAACTTTGTCTCTCTGTTTACCCTCTAGTAGTCTATAGAAATCATCTCTAGCTTTTGGGTCTAAGTTTGCTGTTGGTTCATCAAATATCGTAATATTACTCTCTTGAGCTAGGCTAATAGCAATCAGTAGCTTCTGTTTCATCCCTCCACTTAGTTTAAAAAAGGATTTTTTTATATTACTTTTTATATCAAGTTTCATCTGATTGGCATAGTACAAGATTCTATCTCTTTTGACATTAGCACTCACCTCTATATATTCAATAAGCTCATCTAAGCTGAGTTTGATAGGGGGGGGAAGCTGTGGTACAAAAGCGATATTTTTTAAAACCTCTTGTCTCCTCATTATGGGGTCTAGCCCATTTACCAAAACAGAACCAGAGTTAGGATGATAATAGCCCAAAATAGAACGGATAAGCGTAGTTTTTCCTGCTCCATTTGCTCCCATCAAAGCTATAGAGTCATTTTTGTTAAACTCTATGGATACACTGTCAAGTGAGATAGTTGAACCAAATTTTTTGGTTAGATTTTTAACTTCTATCAAGAGAGTCCTTACATTTTTATTATTACAGAGGATTATACATAAGGAATGAGTTTAATTTCATGACTCACATCAATTGATTTTCGGTTAATGTATTATCTCTCTAATCTTTTAGAATCTCTGAATATAAGCATTTTTACTAATATTATTTCTAACTTTATCTAATAGGGCTGTAACTTCCTTCTCTGTATCATATGGCCCAATATATATTCGTTTTACGAGATTACCATCTCTGTCTCTATCCTCTAGTTGGATATATTTAAATCCATTTTTACCTATATTTAAAAAGTACTCATCATTTGGTTGCATAAAGAAACTTCCCACTTTGATATAGTATTTTTTGTTGCTCTTCTTTGTAACTAAGAGAGATTGATTTATATCTATTACTGTTGTATTCTCCTCTATCTTTTTTGGAAATACAGTATGTTTTAGATTTTTAATTGCGAGAACTTGAAAATGCTCTCCATCATGTACAAGTCTTATCTTTTGAATATCTTTGCCCGATTCATAATCTTCTGAATTTTCAAATTTCCATCTAACAGTAGTTTGAACATCTATATAGGTATCTTTGCGTTTTAGAATCTTCATATAGGTCATATTATAACTTCTAGTAGGCCATTTTTTATAAAAAGATACTTTGCTAGAACGCAACTGTAGGTAGCTTACTCTCTTTTTCCACATATACTGTTGCATAGGAAAACGGTAAAAGACTTTTAGTTTATCTAAAAAATTCTCCTCATCAGCTATATAGTAGTTTTTTAGAAAGTTTCTAATGTATAATTTCGAAGCAAACCACTCATCATCCATAGATTTTAGATAGTATCTACTTATCCACCCCTCAATATGCTTTCCTCCTATAGGATAGGAGATATAACACCACTCTCTGCCCTGTTTATTATATTTGCACTCTCTAATTTTGATGCCAATAGCATTATAGGGTAGATAACCTACAACTGTATGAGAGTTTACTATAGGCAACTCTCTTATATTTAATTTTGCACCTTTTCTTAGGTGTGTTAGACGATATTCTGTTGCATTTAGCAACCCTATGGTTATTATTAATAGTAATAGAATCTTTTTCATAACAAAATTATACACTATAGGATTAAAAGTGTTATTAATTCTATTCTATTTTATCAAAGCTAATCTAGCTTTGAGTCCAATAGTTGTACTATATCCTACCTCTGAAAACTTTAATGAACCATTGGAGTCATAGATAAATGTTGTAGGAAAAGCCCCTACACCGAACTTTTTAGAGAGCTTACCATCTCTATCATTGACAACAGCATAGCTGTATCCTCTCTCTTTCATAAAAGCTTTTAACTCACTATCACTTCCAGAGTTTACAGCAATGGTAACAAGATATGCCTCATCTTTGATACTCTCTAGGTTGGGAGCTTCTAATTTACATGTAGGACACCAAGTAGCCCAAAAGTGTACAATAGTAGGTTTAGTCCCATCACTACGCAGAGAAATCTCTTCTCCTGAAATCAATGAGACTTTTATATCATCCAATATAGCATCCGTATCAGGTTTACGAATATAATTTAATACCATAGATATAACAAATAGCATCAAAAGAGTAACAACAATCTCTTTTATAATTTTTTTAATAGACCAATTTCTCATATACCTAAATACCTCTCTAAAATAATTTTGGCTGCCATAGAGTCAATTCTGCCATCTTTTTTATGTCTAAAGACCCCTTGTGTTAGCTCTTTTGCTTCTATAGAAGTGCCATACTCATCTTGATATACAACCTCAATATCTTCTAACTCCAACAGAGATACAAAGTGTCTAATTCGCCTCTCCATCTCCTCTTTGCTAGAGCCACCTTTTGGCAATCCTACTACTAGCTTCTCTATACCCCACTCTACCAAAAAAGCTTTGACCTCTCTGGATGCTTGGTTTCTGTTTTTACGCAATACTGCATTTTGTGGTAGTACAATATTGGCATCTAAACCAAGAGCTACACCAATTCGTTTCAATCCTACATCTATACTTGCTATTTTCATAGTGGAAGAATACTATAAATTGCTTATATTAACAACAAATCCTACACAAATTTTAACTAAAATAAATTAACTATAAAAACAAAGGATTTCTTATGCTAAAAACTCTACTTATTGGATTTATCTTGTTAACAACAGCTACTCTCTCCGATACAAGCTTGGGTGCAATAATTAGTGGGGATAAGAGAAGTCATGAACTCAAAAAGGTTAAAAAACATAAAAAAACAGCCAAAATAAAAAAATCAAAAAAGTTTAAAAAAGACCACCACCGATACGATAAACGATATAGAGATTTTGATTATGATAATCGTGGATATTACAATGATGACGGGTTCTATTTTGGTTTTTATGATAGAGATGGATACTTTTTTAACAATATCTACTTTGAATATAACTCAAGATATAGATATAGAGATAGAGTACATATCCAAGGAGAGTTTTCACCTCATCATCACCACAACAGAAGATATAGATACCATAGTGATAATGATTGGAATAGAATACACTGCTATAGAGAGCCTGATGAGATAGTAGAGGGATACTACTATGAGGAGAGATACTATCCACGAGATAGAGGCTACTATAGAGATGAGAGCAGAAGAGAAGACTACAGAGAGTATAATAGAGATAGATATAGAAGAGATAATTATTACAGAGACTACAGTAATAACAGCGACTCATACTATAGAGGAGATAACGCACATATAAATCAAAATTCTCATAACTACAGAGGTTCAAATTATAGGAGAGACGATGCCCATATACGAAGAGAGAGATTTTCAAATAAAAAAAAGTCTAAAAATTCTGGACATCTTCAGATTACAAAATAGCATCTATTGATTAGGCACAACTTTAAATACACAATGGTTAAGGTATAATATTAGAATCAAAGGTTAAATCTTCGGGTTTCAAAGGAATAAATTTGGGTTGGGAAATACATTTTCATTTAATAGCTGCACTATCTTGGATAGGTGGTTCTGTTTTTATGTTTGTTTTAGGAATATCCCTAAAAGATAAGGAAGACCAACAGGCAGTCTATCCACGAATTGGTCCAATATTTGGTTATTTTGAGATTGGGGCATTAGTAATTTTATTAATAACTGGTACTCTCATGATTATCGACAATGGATTGATTTATATACTTTTTGATAGTAGTGTCAATAATATGGTCACCTCTGCTCTGCGTGAAAAGCTAATAATAGTAGCTATTATGACTGTTATTACTATAATTCATACTATTATAGCATTTAGAACCAATGGCAAAGAGAGAACAAAATTAGAAACTATTATCTCTCGTGGGTCATCTATGGGTATATTTATCTTAAATTTTATTGTTCTTCATCACGCTATTGTTTTAAGAGATATTCTATAGCCTATGCGATGTTTAGCTTGTCATAAGCTAAGTTGGCAAACTTTTTGTAAGCCATGTCAAGATAAACTTCTACAACCATCTATCTCAAAACGAAAAATTGGTTCACTAGAGGTTTATAGCTTCTTCAAATATAAAAATATAGAGGATTTACTTCTAACTAAACACACTTCACAAGGCTATATCATTTACAGAGCATTAGCAAAACAGACATTTAGACCATTTATCAAAAATTTTATAACAGAGGATAGTAGACCCATATATATAATTGGAGTAGATGAGAGTGTCAAAAATGGTTATAGTCATGTATCACTCCTGACCAAAGAGTTAAACTATAGAGAATCCAAAACGCTATACTACAGACTCATAGCTACAAATCCCATAAAATACGCAGGAAAAAATTTACAATTTCGTTTAGAAAATCCTCGTAATTTTCAATACAGAGGAGAAAAAGATATAGAGGTTATTTTGGTAGATGATATTATCACCACAGGCACAACACTACAAGAGGCAAGTAGAGTATTGCAACAAAATCAAGTCAAAGTACTTTTTGCTCTTACTTTGGCTGATGCTAAAGGATAATTATATGAAATTCATTCCCAAAATTTCCTCAAATAAAAAACTCTTTTGAGTCCAAAACCGTGTACCATCCTCCTGCTCTATCTCAATAAAAAATAGTTTATTCTCCTCCCTAAACTCCTTAAACTCCAAAATAGTAGAAACCCTACCACCCAAAGCAGTTGTAGTGACTTGCTCTATCTTTTTACCTCTAAAATCCTTACGCAGAATATCAAATCTAGTGAGTGGAACAATCTCTATCTTTTTAGGATTTTCAAACAAAAATTGCCAAATCCTAAAGGCTTCATCTTTTTCTATAATCGCTCTATTTCCCTCGACATCTTTTCCTATAAATCCATTTTTGTCTATGAAAAACAGAGTCCATTTTAGATATTTTAGTTCAGTTAGATTATTGCATAGTGGTTTATCTCTGTACTACACTTTAGACAAAAAAATGAAATTTTAGGGAAGATATAAGCAAAAAGATGATTATTATGTTTTATCAAAATACACATAATAATCATAGAAATTATACTACAAAGTTACGGTTAAAGAATAACGCAA
>CAZSHP010000044.1:0-17101 GCA_964606545.1 uncultured Sulfurovum sp.
AGTGTTGTTTGAGCTTAGAATCCCCTGCCTTTAGGCATGGGGAGTATGTCAAAAGGTAAGATTATAAGAGTGTGGGGGGATTTTCAGGTGAGGTTGATTTGTTGCCTTTGGTTTGGTGGGATTTTTTTATTATATAATCCTATAAAACGAAATTTTATTGAGAAGATTTTTTGTATCTCTCTCAAATTAGAAGCAAGAGAGAAGATGGCAAGTCTATAGAGAACTATTTTATTTTGAAACTACGACGGTGAATATCACAATATCCATGTTTTTTGATAGCCTCAATATGTGCCTTTGTTCCATACCCTTTGTGTCTCTCAAATCCATAATTGGGGTAGAGTTTTGAGGCTTGGATTATGGCTCTATCATGAGTCACTTTTGCTAGGATACTAGCTGCACTCACTTCGGCTACTTTTGTGTCGGCTTTGACCATAGTGGTTATTCCCAAAACTCCAAATGTCTGATTTCCATCAAATAGATATATATCAGCATCCAAACTCTCTTGGATAGACTCCAATCCTCTATTTAGACAGCTACTCAAACCTATCTCATCTATCTCTTTTGGTGAGAAGCTTATGATGTGGTATCTACTATTTTTGATAATCTTGGGATATAGCTCCTCTCTCCTCTTTTGAGATATTTTTTTTGAGTCCATTAGACCATCTATGGGATTTATAAGTATAACCCCTGCCATAACCAAATCACCAGCGAGTGGCCCTCGCCCTGCTTCATCTATTCCACACAATCTAGGCATTCTCTATCTCTCCTATAAGTTTTAAAAAGGCTTCGCCATACCGTTTGAATTTGACCTCACCGACTCCATGAATATCTAACATCTCAGCTTTGTTTGTTGGCATAACGGTTGACATCTCTTTGAGAGTTTTATCCGAAAAGACTACATATGGTGGGACTTTGCTCTGTGTTGCTATCTCTTTTCTCAGCTCTCTTAGTCTCTCAAATGTCTCAACCTCATAATCCTCAAAATAGGTTACTTTTCTCTTCTCTTTTGCCTTTTTGAGTGTTAGTCTCTCCTCTCTTATAGATACCTCTTCTACACCTTTGAGTATAGATACTCCTCTATGTGTCAAGTGATATACTCTATACTCTCCTATGCCTACAGCTCCAAGCTCTAGTAGTTTGTCTGATATACTAAGCCATTGAGGTTTTGAGTAGTTTTTTCCTATGCCATATACAGATAATTGGTTATGACCATTATTTAAGATTCTCTGCTCTTTGCTTCCTCTGATGACATCTACTACATAGTGTATACCAAAAGATTGTTTGGTTCGATAGATGGTCGAGAGTAGTTTTCTCGCATCCTCTGTAATATCTATGGAGTCTCTATTGGGATTTAGGCAGTTATCACACTTATCTTGGCATGGTTCTATTTGGTCATTGAAGTAGATAGCTATCTGTTGGTGACGACACGATTCAGAATCAGCAAATCTCGATATGGTATTGATTTTCTCATAAGCATTTACTTTGTATGGGCTATCTGGCAAATCATCTATGAAGCTTCTTTGTTGGACTATATCTTGTGCTGAAAAGAGGAGTAGGGTAGTGGCTTCTAGCCCATCTCGTCCTGCTCTACCTATCTCTTGATAGTAGTTCTCTAATGTTTTTGGTAGATTCATATGGACTACAAATCTAATATTACTCTTGTCAATTCCCATACCAAAAGCTATAGTAGCTACTACAATATCTATCTCATCTGTTACAAAATCACTATATACCTCTCTTTTGGTATCTGTGGGGAGTCCTGCATGAAAGGCTTTTGCTTTGTAACCCTGTTTTTCTAAGTATTTGGCTACACTCTCTGTCTGTTTTCTCGAAAAAGCATAGACGATTCCTGTTAAATCATCCTGCGTTTTTAGGAAATTTACAAGCTGTCTCCTCCCATCACTCTGTCTATGCTCTGCTAAAATAGTTAAATTTTTACGAAATAGTGAACCAGTAACAATTTTGGGATTTACCAATTGTAAGTTTGAGACTATATCTTCTCGAACAATAGTCGTAGCTGTAGCTGTAAACGCTGCAATAGTTGTAGTGGGAAAAGATGTCTTGAGTTGAGATAACATCCTATAGTGTTCCCTAAACTCATGCCCCCACTCACTCACACAGTGTGCCTCATCTATAACAAAAAAATTGATATTTAAATCCAACAAAAAGCCCAAAAAATAGTCATTCATCAACCTCTCAGGTGCTACATAGAGCAGTTTTATCTGATTGTTATATAGGGCTTGTTCTATCTCTTTTGTCTCCTCAAAACTCTGCATAGAGCTGAGCATAGATGCAGATATTCCGTTCTCTCTAAGTGCTACAACTTGGTCGTGCATGAGTGCAAGTAGAGGAGATACCACCACCGTAACCCCTGACATAAGCAGAGATGGAAGTTGATAACATAGTGATTTGCCACCACCTGTGGGGAGTATCATTAGTACATCTTGACCATTGAGGATATAGTCTATAACCTCCTCTTGCTGTTCTCTAAAATTTTGGTGTCCGAAGTAGTCTCGTAGTATCTCTAGTTTTTTCATGGTGCAATTTTAGCATAACTATCTAACCATATCTATATAAGAGGTTAATGATATAACCTCCATAAAGAGAACTCTTAAGCTTTCTTAACTATTTAATTAAGATTAGAGGAGTATACTCTATATAAAAAACAATAAAATATAACCTAATTAGTGATATAATGTTAAGAAAATCACAATTAGGAATTTAGTTTATGGAAACAGTTGATTATATAGCACTCTATTGGTTTGTTATAAAAATTTTGACCTTTTTTAGTGTTATTACACTTTTTGTTAGTGGATTGGATGATTTTTTTGTTGATACATACTATTGGATACGCAAGATGTTTAATCGTGCCTCTGGCAAGGATGTCTATCCCAATATTTCAACAGAGATACTACTTCACTATCCCGAGAAACCTTTGGCGTTGATGGTTCCTGCATGGGATGAGGCTGTAGTTATTGAGAAGATGTTAAAAAATACCTTAAAAACTTTTCAGTATAAAAATCTTCATATATTTGTAGGAACCTATCCCAATGATTCAGCAACCCAAGAGAAGGTGGATAATGTAACGGCTATACATAAAAATGTACATAAGGTTGTCAATAAAACACCCGGCCCCACTACCAAAGCAGACTGTTTAAACAATGTTATTGATACTATTTTTGAGTATGAGAAGAGTAGTGGGATTAAGTTTGAGTGTATCACATATCATGATTCAGAAGATATTGTGCATCCATTGGAGTTAAAATTGGCAAACTATGTAATAGCTCATGATGGTAAAGATTTGATGCAGATACCTGTTGTTCCCCTGACCTCTAATCGTTGGAATTTCAATGGTACTCACTATCAAGATGAGTTTGTAGAGACAGGGTTTAAAGATATGTTAGTTAGAGAGAGTATCAGTGGATATGTACCTAGTTCAGGGGTTGCTACCTCTTTTAGCCCAAAGGCAATCTCTACTCTCTCTAGGCTCAATGATGGAGTTGTATTTAATACCAAAAGCCTAACAGAGGATTATGATATAGGGTATAGACTCCTAAATGAGGGGTTGAAGTTGGTCTTTGTTACCTATCCTGTCAAAGTTATAAAACAGGGCAAAGAGGTCAAGGAGTATATAGTATCAAAAGGGTACTTTCCTACCAAGTTTCAACAAGCAGTTAGACAAAAATCGAGATGGATAGTGGGAATTGTATTTCAAGGAAACAGAGATATAGGGTGGCCAAAAGGGTTAGGATTAAAATATATGCTTTATCGTGATAGAAAAGCTATATTTACACACCCTGCTAATCTCTTTGCCTATATTATTCTACTAAATCTGATACTTCTCTCTTTGACCTATAGTTTAGACCAAGAGGCTTGGCATTTTCCTGATTTTATTCCACAAGAGAGTTGGGTTTGGACTCTTATCTATTTTAATGCTCTCTTTTTGGGAAGTCGGTTGTTTCATAGATTCTATTTTGTACATCAACACTACGATATATTTCAAGCCTTTTTGAGTATTCCTAGATTGATATGGGGTAATATTGTCAATATGTTTGCACTATTTCGAGCATTTGGACAGTATAAAAATGCAGGTCAGCAGAAAAAAGAGGTCAAGTGGGATAAGACAGACCATGAGTTTCCAGATGAGATAGAGATAGCAAAGGTAGCATAATGAGATATATTATTCTAGGATTTCTACTCAATGAACTACTTCTCTCAAATCCACTTTTTAGTGCCTACTCTTGGATAGAACAGGAGTACAAAGATTTTAGAACTCATCCTAGAGTCAACAAAGCGTATCAACTGACCAAAGAGGGGAAAACTCAAGAGGCTAGAGCCTTGTTAGATAAGGTATTGACGATTGATTCAGATAATCAAGATGCTGTAAATCTACTTGTAAAAATATGTATCAAAGAGGAAGATGAGAGTTGTATAGATAGATATATACATCGAGCAAAAGATGTTAATCTAGGATATATGTATCTAAACAAGGCTCAAAAGGCAAAAGAGAGTGGAGAGTATGATAGAGCAATAGAGTTCGCACAACAAGCACTTAAATATAAACTCAAACCTGATGATACCTATTTTGCAAAGCTCTCTATAGTCGAAGCCTATATAAAAGAGAAAAAATATAGAGAGATAGATAAAATCATAAATCGAAAAGAACTGACACTTTATGAACTTCTCAAATGGTCAAAGATTAGTGATAATCTAAATGATAGTGACTATGCTTATGAGTTAGCCTCTGAACTACCAAACAAAGAGGAGTATCTACAGTGGCAGGTGGAGTTATTATTTAAGCTAAAAAGATACAAGGAAGCTACTCAAAAAGTAGAGGTATTATATAGTATAAATGGTAGTGAGGAGAACAAAAAAAGACTATTATATCTATATAGCTTGAGTAATCAAAATGAGAATATAGTAGATATTTATAGAGCAAAACTAAAAGATGGATGTAATCAGTATGCTCTGGAGTATCTATTAGATTATTATAAAAAAAACTTAACTAAAAAGAGAAAACTACTAGAGAAGGAGTATCCATATAGCTGTATTCCTCAACCCAAAAGAGTTATTTTATCTCTTGAGCTTATCGATTATCTAAAAAAACAGAACCCCAAAAAGGCGAGAGAGATTGCAAAAGAGATAAATAGTGATGTAGAGGCTCTATATCATGCTAATACTACACCAATAAATCAAAAAAGACTACTCAATTTTTATCAAGCAAGTGGTCAAAATAGTAAACGAATCAGGGTATATAAAAATATACTAAAGAGGGGGTGTCAAAAGGAGGCACTTCTCTCTCTATTGGACTACTATAGAGATAATCAGGCAAAAGAGCAGGAGATACTACAGAGATATTATCCCTACTCATGCCTCTCAAAAAAGCAACAGACAAATCTCACACTAGAGTTGATAAATTTTGCCCAAAAAGAGAGCCAAGAGAAGCTAAGAGAGACTCTAGCTAGAGTAGATATAGTCTCTATAGACTCATCAGCATATATGAATATATCTCATCTATACACTACTCTAAAAGAGTACTCAAAAAGTATAAAGTATGCAAAAGCATATCTATTAGAGTATCCTGATGACCCTTTGGTTCTAAAGAGTATAGGTTACTCCTACCTAAAACTCTCTAAAAAAAAACTATCAAGTGAGTATCTCTCAAAGGCATCAACTCTATCTCCAAATGATAGTGAGTTGTTAAAAGATATGGGTTATCTATATATGGAGTTAAAAGAGTCTAATTTAGCAATAGATAGTTGGAGTAGATATTTAGAGCTAAAAAAGGATGCTCCAATAGCACTAGAGTTGGCATCTCTCTACTATTATGAAAAAAAAGAGTATATTAGAGCAGAAAAAATATTAGATAAATATGAGCAATCAACAGATGATTATAGTTCAAAATACTATCTACTCAAAGCAAAACTAGCATATAAAAATGGAAACTGTAGAGTTGCTCTATCAAACTATAGCAAAGCATTGGAACAGGAGAGTAGTGAGTATGATGAGTACGCATATATTCATCTTCTAAAAGAGTGCAAAGAGGAGGATAAAGCTATAAAAGAGATGAAAAAGTTTGTAGAGAAGTATCCCAATAGACTTCAATATAGAAAAGAGTTAGCATATATGTACCAAAGAGAGAAAAAATATCCAAAGGCTATTGAGAATTTTAAATATATAGCCCAAAAAGAGCCAATGGAACCAAAAAACTATACAGCATTAGGGTATGCTTATAAACAAGTGGGCAGAGATGATAAATCTAGTGACTCTTTTAAAAAGGCTATTGATATGGGTGATGATAAGATAGACCCAAAAGAGCTAAAGAGTATAAAAAGAGAGATTCACGCCTCAAAGAGACTTCACGCATATATGGCTCAATCTGTCAGATTGGATAGTTATAAAAGCAAAAAATCTCTATCACCAATTAACCGTGCTAACTATGATGGATTTGGCTCTTTTCAACTCTCCTATCAGCCTAGATTTTTACCCAAAAACACTACACTCTTCGCCGAGGTTCTGCACAATCATAAAAATATCTCAAAATCGGTTCAACCAAGTGTCGGTATTAGAGTAAAACCTATAGAGGATAAAAACCTATATATATCTGCACAAAAGATGATAAAGGGAGGTTCTCTATCCCGAGATGAGGTACTACTTAGAGCAACTATGGGTATTAGCTCTAGCTCAAAAGAGAAAAATATATATCAAAATCTCTATCTTGATGGTGGTTATTTTACCAAAAAAAATAGTATAATTGGTTATGGAAATTATGAGATAGGCAAACGCTATAAGATTAGTAAAAATGCAACTATATCTCCATATCTAACTACAGGGGGGAGTTTTAATAATGATAATGAGAAGAGAGAGAGTGTTACAAATTTGGATATAGGAGTAGGTGTAGCCTTGGATATAAAATCAGATGAGACAAAATATGAGGATGTACTATTTATAAATAGAGTTAAACTAGAAGCAAGAGGAGAGTATGCAGGAAATAGTGAAGATAAACAGGTGGTAAAACTTCAATGGGAGTTTCTCTATTAGATGAGGTTTAGATATATTACTATATGGAGCATTATAGTTGTTATTTGGACTTATACTATCTCTAATCATAGAGCCAATATACATATAAATTCTCTCTTTTATCAACCTCTATTAAAAGACCAAGGCAAGATAGATTGGAGCTATATATTTGAAAATATGCAAAAATTGGAGATAAAGAGACTCATACTCCAATGGAGTAGATTTGGAGTGGTAGATTTTGTCAAAGATGATAGATGGCTTGTAGAGATTCTAAAAAATGCTCAACGATATAATATTCAAATAGTTATAGGCTTATATGGAGATGATAGATATTTTAAAAAATTAGAAGATAGAGATACGGATATAGAGAGCTATTTAGATATTTTACTCCAAAAGAGTCTCCAACAGGCAATTAAAATCAATCTCATAGCCAAAAAGTACAAAATATTTGAGGGTTGGTATATCTATGATGAGATAGACGATACCAATTTCAAAGAGCAATCAAGACAAATCCACCTAAAAAACTATCTCCAAACTCTAGCCGATAGTCTAAATAGGATAAATAAAAAACCACTCTATATCTCTGGTTACTTTAGCAATCATATGACCCCAAAGGAGTATGTAGATATGTTTTCTAATATTACTCAATATAGATATACTGTCTTAGTTCAAAGTGGCATAGGGGCAAATTTAGTTAATAGTAAAAGTAGTATGAGATATATGATGGCTTTTAGGGATAGTTTCAAAGGAGAGTTTATTCCTATAATTGAGGGGTTTGTTTTTAGAGATTTAAAATTAGAAGCTATTGAGTATCAAGGGTTAAGAGAACAGATAGAGATTTTAAAAAAAGTTAATATTGATGAGAATATGGCTCTTTTCTCTTTGAGGTATCTTTTTGATAGGAAGCTTTTGAGAGCTTTTTTAGTGAATAGTTAAATAATAAAAAATATTTACTATTTAACTATCGGATATTTACTTCTTAAGAGGTGTTACATACATATTGACATATCTACCATCACGCCTAGCATCTTGTTCGAGATTTCCTACATCTTCGAGCATTGGCCATACTCGTTTGAGAACATCTACTCCCCACTCAGGATTAGCCATCTCTCTACCTCTTAAAAATACTCTAAGTTTAACATGTTTCCCCTTTTCAAGGAACTCTCTAGCATGTTTTACCTTATAAGCAATATCTCCATCGGCAATTTTACAAGAGAATTTAACCTCTTTGACATCAATAGTCTTCTGTTTTTTTCTTGCCTCTTTCTTCTTCTTCTCTTGTTCATACTTGTACTTACCGTAATCCATAATCTTGGCTACAGGTGGTTTTGCATCTGGTGAGATAAGCACCAAATCAAGCCTTTTGTTATCTGCAATCTTCATTGCTTCATCACGAGAAATAATTCCGAACTGTTCACCATCATCACCAAGAACTCTTAGTTCTCTTGCCCTGATACTGTCATTCATAATGGTTTCGTCTGGCTTCTTTCTTCCTCTGTTATTTCTGTTGTTTTGTCGACTCAAATTTTACCTTCATTTAGTTGTTTGCTTAATAATACCATAAATTCAGCAAAACTTAGGTTATATCTCTCTTTTTTTCGTCTATCTCTTAGTGCAACTGTTCTATTTTGTGACTCTTCATCCCCTACAATAACCACAAATGGGACTCTCTGCTTCTCTGCATTTCTAATTCTCTTATTTAGGCTATCATTTTTATCAAAAATTTCACAATCTATATCTATACCCATTAGTTCATTTTTAAGCTCCCTAGCATAACTGATATGTGCATCAGAGATAGGTACTATAATCACCTGTGTAGGAGCTAAAAATAGTGGAAATTCACCTGCATAATGCTCTGTAAGTATTCCTATAAATCTCTCAAATGAACCTAGAATTGCTCTATGAATCATAACAGGCTGTTTTCGTGTATTATCCTCTGCTATATACTCTGCACCAAATCTCTCTGGTAGGTTAAAGTCCACTTGAATAGTTCCACATTGCCACTTTCTACCAATCGCATCTGTGATTTTTACATCAATTTTTGGTCCATAAAATGCTCCTCCACCCTCATCTATTGTAAATGATAAGTTGTTTTCAGTAAGAGCAGTCTTTAGTCCCTCTGTAGCCATCTCCCACACATCATCATCACCAATTGCTTTGTCAGGTTTGGTAGAGATTTCCATAGTATACTCAAAATTAAACAGTTTCATTACACTATCTACAAACTCTACTACCTTAATGACCTCATCTGCAATCTGCTCTGGAGTACAGAAGATATGAGCATCATCTTGTGTAAACTCTCGTACACGAAATAGTCCATGAAGTACACCTGATTTTTCATGACGATGAACTACACCATACTCATAATATTTTAGAGGCAAATCTCTATAGCTTTTTCCTGTCTGCTTAAAGATTTGGATATGTCCTATACAGTTCATAGGTTTAATTCCGTACTCTTGACCATCTATCTGGGTTAGATACATATTTTCACCATAACAGGCATAGTGTCCACTTGTTCGCCACATATCAGCTTTTAGAATCTCTGGCCCTCTTACTGGCTCATAACTTCTGATTCTATGAGCTTTGTGGAGAATTGCTTCTAGTCTATTTCTAAGCCTTGCCCCTTTCGGCATCCAAAAAGGCAATCCCGCCCCACTCTCCTCATCAAACATAAAGAGTTCCATCTCTGCACCAATTTTTCTATGGTCTCTCTTTTTTGCCTCTTCTAGCATTTTTAGATGGGCTTTTAGAGACTCTTTGTCAGCAAATGCCACTCCATATATACGAGTTAGCATCTCTTTGGTCTCATCTCCACCAAGATATGCTCCTGCTACTCTTGTGAGTTTGAAGTTATGTAGAAATCGAAGTGCTGGAACATGAGGCCCTTGACATAGGTCTTCGAAATCTCCTTGTCTGTATACAGATACTACTCCATCAGGAATCCTAGTAAGTACGGCTTGTTTGAGGTCATCATCTGCAAATTTGATTAGAGCCTCATCTTTTGTTATTTCATACTTCTCTATCTTGTACTTTTTTTTGATGAGTTGCTTCATGGTTTTTTCGATTTTTTTCAAATCCTCTTCACCAATTTTTTCATCTACTCTAAAGTCATAATAGAAGCCCTCATCTACAGTTGGCCCTACAAAAAATTTGGCATTAGTATACATCTGTGTAATTGCTTGTGCCATGAGGTGTGCTGTAGAGTGTCTGATTATCTCTAAAGCTTCTGCTGAGTTGTCATACTCTATAGCTCTCCCATCAAATGACTCATCAGCACTCTGTGTGTCTATAATATTTCCTTGGTTATCAATATAACCTATTAGATTTTCACTCAAAACGAACCTTATTCATTAAATGGGCGTATTATAGCTTTTTTTAGATAAAATACTATTAATTAACTTCAAGGGATAATTAATGGAACTATTTGGAACAGATGGCGTTCGTGGATTAGCAGGTGAGAAGCTTAATGCTTTTACTGTTATGAGACTTGCAATGGCTGCTGGGGTACATTTTAGAGATAAAGCAAAAACTAATAAGATTTTGGTAGGTAAAGATACACGACGAAGTGGTTATATGATAGAAAATGCACTTGTCTCAGGGCTTACAGCTGTAGGTTATAATGTAATACAGATTGGGCCTATGCCTACACCTGCTATCGCATTTTTGACAGAAAATATGCGTTGTGATGCAGGGATTATGATTACAGCATCTCATAACCCTTTTCATGATAATGGAATTAAATTTTTTGACTCTCATGGTAATAAACTTGACAAGAGTAGTGAGAAGATGATTGAGTCTATCTTCGCTAATAGAGAGAGAGTAGAAGAGTGTTTTGCAACAGGCAAGAAGATAGGAAAATCAAAAAGAATAGATGATGTTATTGGTAGATATATTGTACTTATCAAAAACTCATTCTCCTCAGAGCTTTCGCTAGTTGGTATGAGGATAGTTATCGACTGTGCAAATGGTGCTGCTTATCATGTGGCTCCTACTATATTAGAGGAGTTAGGAGCAGAGATTATTGTCATAGGAGATAAACCAGATGGATTCAATATCAATACAAACTGTGGGGCGATGCACCCTGAACAAGTAGCTCAAAAGGTAATTGAGACTCGTGCAGATATAGGTATTGCACTTGATGGTGATGCTGATAGGATTGTGGTTGTTGATGAAAAAGGTGAAGTGGTCGATGGAGATAAACTTATAGGTGCTTTGGCTGTTCATCTAAAAAATGAGAATCGTCTATCTGGAGATAGTGTGGTTGCTACAGTTATGAGTAATCAGGGCTTAGAGGAGTATCTAAAGCTCAATGGAATCAAACTAGAGAGAAGTGATGTCGGAGATAAACATGTATTGGAGATAATGAAAAAGACCTCATCCAATTTTGGAGGAGAGCAGAGTGGACATATTATATTTTCTGATTTTGCTAAGACAGGGGATGGTTTAGTCTCTGCGTTACAGGCATTTTCATATATACTCTCTAAAAATGAAAAAACAAGCAAAGCATTTGATGTATTTGAACTCTATCCACAAGAGCAGGAGAATATAAAAATATCTGTAAAAAAACCTATAGATAAGATTAAAGGTGTAGATGAGCTTTTCAAAGAGATAGAGTCTCTGGGTATGCGTCATTTAGTTAGGTACTCTGGTACTGAAAATCTAATGAGAATACTCATAGAGGGAAAAGATAAAAAGGTACTAAACAAGATGATGAAAAAGACAGTAGAGTTCTTTAAAAAGGCCTTGGTCTAATGAGTAGATATATTACAATTTTTCTATTGGTAGCTATTGGTACTATTATTATAGATTATAATATCAAGATTTGGGCTATGGAGTCTGTAGGTGGTGTGGAGTATGCAACTATATTAAAAGGTTCATGTATAGATTTGGAACTTCACTATAACAAGGGTGTAGCTTTTTCAATGTTAGCCTTTTTGGGAGATAATCTAAAGTGGATACAGCTTCTTCTAGTCATAGGTATAATAGGATTTGTATTGTATGAAGGATACCTAAAAGAGTATGCTTTCCCTATAGGATTAATAGTAGGTGGGGCGATTGGAAATCTACATGATAGATTTGTCTATGAGGGGGTAGTAGATTATGTCGCATGGCATTGTGGCTTTAATTTTGCTGTATTTAACTATGCTGATGTTATGATAGATTTTGGAGTTGCTCTAATACTTCTATTTGGTTTTTTGGAGAGTAGAAAAAAAAACCTATAGTAAAAAATCTATAAAATTAACTTAAAATAGATAAAAGGGATTTTTATCCCTATTTTTCAGATAATAAGTTTACTAAAAAATCTATGATAGAGTTTGCAGTAGAATTCAGCTCTGCCTAGCCTATTTCTAATCAATCCCGTAGCCTCCAGAGTATAGCAACTATAATTATCTCTACATATATTCCCATTAAGTAGCTCTCTAATAGTATTTTTTAACCTCTTATTGCCATTGATTATCCAAACATATCTCTTGATATGGTCATAGAAGATACTATTTTGGGAGTAGGCGTTTTTTAGGATATGCTCAAAACTCTGCTTCTCCTCAACCATCGTATATAAAACTAATCTCGATAGATAGGGGTGACCACCAATAAGCTCTATGAAGCTATCTAGGTTATCTTCTATCTCGATACCATGTCTAAAGGCTAGGTCTATTATCTCGGCTCTCTGGAAAGGTTGAAGCTCAACTCCAAAACCGACATTATGGAAGGGAGATTGGTTCAAATCATTGATTCCTAATAGTGGTTCTGTCGAGTGAGATAGAACTATTTTGAGCTTCTCCCAAAGAGGGTCTGTTCTACTTCTCTCATGCCATGCTCTAATTAATCCAAAAAACTCATTGGAGACATCCTCATATTTAAAAAGCCTATCTGCCTCATCAATAGCAAAGACAAAAGGTCTATCAATTGACTCTATTATCTGTTCCATATATACAGTAGCCATCACCTTAGGAGTTAACATCTGTAGTAACATCTCATCTAAATGAACCTCTACCTTTAGTATATAAGCTGTCATTTTACAGATAAAGTTCAATAGCTTATCTAAGTTATTGAGTATCGATATATCAAGCTCCTGAAAGTTAAATGAGGAGACTCTATAATTCTGCTCTCTTGCCCTCAATATAAATCGAGCCAACAGAGAGGTCTTTCCATACTGTCTAGGTGCTTTGATTCTAACAAGCGTATATTTACTATTTAGTTGCTGATAGCACCTATCATCGCTTTCTCTCTCTATATAGTAGCGAGAGTCGAGAGCTACCGTACCTGATGGTTGCTCCAAAATTAGAGGAGCGTTTGGCATTGGTAGTTTTGATGGAACTAGAAATATCCTCTCTTTTGAGACCTCAAAAGGGCTATTTTGAGTAATCGCAATAGAGATTTTCTCTACAATCATTAGAGTATCGGCTTCACTCTCCCAATCAAGTTGATGAATCTCTTCTAGTTGCTTTGACAAATCATAGTTTACATTGTATGGTAGATTTACTCTAATAGGTAAAATAGTGGGAGTAGTGTTTGAGCCTTTTTGACGATTTTTGACACACTCCACCTCTTTCTCTACCATCTCACTCTTGACAGAGTTCTCAGATAGTAGAAGCAGAAGATAATCACAACTATTCAACTCCTCATAGAGTCTGCTCTGCCACTCCTCACCAATCTCAATACTCTCTTTTGCCAAAAAAATATTGTGTCCTAAATTTTCTAATTTCTGTTTAAACTTTCTAGCTAATCCAATATCAGGCTCTCTATGGGAAGTGCTTATAAAAACTTTTGCTATTTTACTCTTTTTTAAATCTATTTTACTCATAATTGTCCCTAATGAAATATGTGTTAATTAATTATACATAAAAAAAGCTATCTATGTATTAAAAATATTTTATATTATATATAAGAATTATATATTAGTGTATTTATATTATCTTATATCAACTCTACATGTTTTACATAAATTTTTTTTTGCTAGAATAGTTGAACTATTCCAAGGAGAGGGCTTTGGTTTGCACCCTGTAAAGAGTATGGCTAGTGTCAGTAGTGCTATTGTTCCATTTTTCATGACTATTATCCCTGATTATAATTTTATTTTGATAAAGTATAATTAGATTTTTTTGGACTTTTTGGATTTAATAGCATTAAAGATAAAAAAAAATGATTATAAAAAATACTCTACAACTCTCTTATAATAAGCTTCATGAGATAAAATTATAATAAAAAGGAAAAAAAATGAGTTTTTCAACAGCAGATTTATGTGATGAGTATGGTGGTGGAGTAGAGATGCTAGAGATGCCTTTAGTCTCATATGGAGGTGTAGATAGTTTTAGTGGAGAGATAGTAACTATCAAGCTAGATGAGGATAACAGCGACCTAGTATCTATGCTTAGAGATGAGAGAGGAGAGGGTAGAGTAGTTGTAGTCGATGTAGAGGGTAAATACTGTGCAGTGGTGGGTGATACTCTTATGGGATTTGCCAAAAAGAATGGATGGTCAGGTATAGTAATCAACGGTTTTGTACGAGATATAGCTATAACTAAAACTATACCAGTTGGGCTATTGGCTTTAGGTACTTGCCCTAGAAAAAGCTCAAAAAAAGCAGAATCCAAAAGAGATATAGAGTTAAATTTTGGAGGAGTGGCATTTAGAGCAGGTGAGTTTCTCTATACTGATGAAGATGGAGTAGTAGTATCAGATAAGATATTGAAATAACTGTTGCAATTTGTTTCTTTTTATATTTAGTTTAAACTTTTTTTGAGATAATGTCAAAAAAAATTGGAGAAACAATGAATAGAGTATTTAACTTCGGTGCAGGGCCATCTGCAATCCCTTTAGAGGTGTTAGAAGAGGCACAGAGAGAATTAGTAGATTATAAAGGAGAGGGATTATCTGTTATGGAAGCCTCTCACCGTTCAAAAATGTATGATGATATACATACAGAGGCTATCTCAATGATGAGAGAGCTTTATAAGATTCCTGATGATTATGAGGTGTTGTTACTTCAAGGTGGAGCATCACTACAGTTTGCAATGGTTCCTATGAATCTATCTCTTGGTGGTAAAGTTCAATATGTAGATAGTGGTAGTTGGTCATCAAAAGCTATAAAAGAGGCAAAGATACAGAATCTAAACTTTGAGCTTGTAGCCTCATCAAAAGAGACTACTTATGATAGAATCCCATCGAATATAGAATTTGATGATGACGCAGACTACGCATATATCACTTCAAACAATACTATCTATGGTACAGGTTACAAAGATTACCCAACTACAAAAGCACCTCTAGTAGTAGACGCATCTAGTGATATATTTTCATATCCTGTAGATTGGTCAAAAATAGACCTAATGTTCGCAGGAGCTCAGAAAAATGCAGGGCCATCTGGATTAACAATTGTTATTATCAAAAAAGAGCTTATTGATAGAGTAGGAGAGAGTGTTCCAACTATCCTAAGATACAAAACTCATGCAGATAAAAACTCACTATTTCATACTCCTCCAACATTTGGTATATATATTTTGAACCTTATCTTGAATTGGCTAAAAGATAATGGTGGAATCGAGGCAATAGCCCAAAAAAATGAGGCAAAAGCAAAACTACTATATGATGCAATAGATAACAGTAATGGATTCTATGTAGGTCATGCACAAAAAGATTCTCGTTCACTTATGAATGTATCATATAATATCAGAAATGGTGGAAGTGAGAATGATGCTGAGCTAGAGGCGAAATTTGTCAAAGAGGCAACAGAAGCAGGAATGATTGGACTAAAAGGTCATCGTTCAATAGGTGGTCTTAGAGCATCTATCTACAATGCTATGACAATGGAAGGTGTACAAACACTAGTAGATTTTATGGAACAATTCCAAAAAGAGAATAGCTAATATGCGAAAAATATTAACATTAAACAAAATCTCTCCAAAGGGATTAGACCTATTTCCAAGAGATAGCTATGAGGTAGCTAGTGAGTTCTTAGCTCCTGATGCTATTGTACTACGAAGCTTCAAAATGCACGATATGGAGTTACCAAGTAGTCTAAAAGCCATAGCTAGAGCAGGAGCAGGGACAAACAATATCCCTATAGATAAGTGTACAGAGCAGGGTATTGTAGTATTTAACACCCCTGGGGCAAATGCCAACGCTGTAAAAGAGCTAGTCCTAACAGGTATGCTATTAGCCTCTCGTGATGTAGTAGGTGGTGTTGAGTGGGTACAGAGTATCGCTGATAAGGGTGATGAGGTATCAAAACTAGTAGAAAAAGGCAAATCTAATTTTGCAGGTAATGAGCTAAAAGGCAAAAAACTAGGTGTTGTAGGTCTAGGAGCTATCGGTGCGATGGTTGCCAATACAGCGTTGGAGTTAGGTATGGAGGTTGTAGGTTATGACCCATACCTATCTGTAGATGCAGCGTGGGAGCTATCTAGCGAAGTTGAGAAAGCTACGGGTTTAGAGACTCTACTTGGTGAGGTTGACTATATCTCTATCCATATACCACTATTAGATAGTACCAAAAATATATTTAATGCTGAAAAATTTGCCATGATGAGAGATGGTATCAAGATTATGAATTTTGCTAGAGGTGGACTAGTAGAGGAGAATGACCTAAAAGAGGCTTTAAAATCAGGTAAAGTCTCATGTTATGTAACCGACTTCCCAAATGCCAATATCTTGGGTGTAAAAGGCATCATCCCAATCCCACACCTAGGTGCATCAACAGCAGAATCAGAAGAGAACTGTGCAACTATGGCTGTTAATCAAGTAAAAGATTACCTAGAGAATGGAAATATCAGAAACTCTGTAAACTTCCCTAACTGTGTACTCCCTAGAGGTGTATGTGAGCATAGAATTACTATAAAAAATCGTAATGTTCCAAACATCATCGGTGAGATTTCAACCACTTTGGCAAAAAACAGTATAAATATCTGTGATATGCTAAACAAGAGTAAAAATGACATAGCATTTAATATTATAGATTTAGATGGTGAGTTGAGTGATGCTGTGATTGCAGAGATTGAAGCTATTGATGGAGTAATTGCTGTTAGAGTAGTATCTCTAACATGTCTCTGAAACAATAGAAAATTATTTAAAACAATATTAA
>CAZSHP010000045.1:0-16798 GCA_964606545.1 uncultured Sulfurovum sp.
TCGTTACACCTACAACAACGCCCTAGTTCCATCCTCTCTGAGGTGGAATTCATAGCCAAAAACAACTAAAGCCACACTTCCACATTTATATCTTTTTGATTTAATTGAGTAAAAAGGGGTTGGTGTGTGGAGGTGGTCGGCTGAAGTGTGAGCCTACAAAGAGATAATCAAAATTTGAGTTAGCAATCTTTATTGAGCCTATAAATAGGAAGTCTAAAATAAATCAATATCCTCAACAGATAAGAGCTTATACTCAACATCATAACCCTTATATTTTTTAAGAATATTAACCGATTTTTTAACCAACTCATTGTAATTAAGTCGTTTAACAGAGAGTTTTACTTCACAAAATAGGATTTTTTTATCTATCTCATCAACTGCTACTATATCTATCTCATTTTGATTTCCTCTCTCCCAGTAGTTTCCTATGATGGTGTAAATCTGTTTCTCTTTTAGAAGCTCTATAAATAGTTTCTCTAAAAATTTTCCTTTAAATGTAGATAAATCTCGTCTGATAATGCTCTTTAGCCGTTCATAAGCTTCTGCCTCTACAATGGATTTGTATTTGTAGATAAAACGAAACCAAAATGCTAAAAAGTTATCCACTATCTCATATTTTTGTACTTTGGCATTCTCTTTTGCACCAATTGGTTTGATACTTTTAATGATACTGTAATCACTCTCTAACCGATTTAGATGACCAGATATATTTCTCTCCAAGATTGACTCTATTTCAGTTTTGGATGTTTTAGAAGAGGCGATAAGGCTCAATATAGAAAAATATGTACCATACTCTTTTCCAAACTCTTCAATAAGTCGATTTTTGCCCTCTTCTAAAAACAGTGAATTAGGAGCAATCATCTTCTCTATCATACTGTTAGCATCTAAACTCTCATAGAGAACAAAAAGCTCAATATATTTGGCAACTCCTCCTGTCAAGAGATAAAAATCAAGTAGATTTTGTGGTGTATAGTGGTTATAATCTTGCAGTATCTCTTTTAAAACTCGTACTTTTAAAGGCTTCAAATCAATCTTGAAATCAGCTCGTCCAAAGAGAGGCTCTTTGTGGTTCTCATAGATTTTTTTCATAAGTGAATAGATAGAACCACACGCTATAAAATGCATTTTGCTCTCATTTTTGTTCAAATCCCAAAGCTTCTGAATAGAGGAGTAGATTGAGCTATTAATTTTGTAGAACTCTTGAAACTCATCTATTATTAGTGTAAATGGCTCTTTTTTCCCTAACTCTAACAGATACTCAAAGAGCTTTTCAAACTTTTTTATCTCTCCAAAAATCTTAACTTTTAGTTTAGACTCTATCTCTTCGCTAAACTCTTGACAAAGAAGTACCTCATTTTTTTTGGATACAAAAAGATATATTCTCTTCTCATTAGTAAAATCTTGGAGTGCTAAAGTAGTTTTACCAACACGCCTACGCCCAATAATCATAGTCATAATGCCATGTCTATTTTTTAATCTATCAGCCTCTTTTAAAATCTTTAACTCATCTTCTCTATTGTAGAATTTCATATAATAACCCTTGTTATGATAACTGTGGTTATTATAACATATATTATTTAAATATGACTTTTTATCCATTCAACTGAAATAATAGCCACTATTTTTATGTTATACTTTTATAAAAAAGGAACTCCATGAAAAAACTACTCTCCCTACTACTAACCTTAACCTCTCTAGCCCTATCTCAAACTTAATACAAAGGTCTAGTTTTTGATATAAAATACAAAATAAATCATATCTAAATCTTTAATCTTCTTCTTTCTTTTGGCATATTATCAATAAGTAAATCAAATAATTTATCTATATTATAGCCATATTCAGCCGAATAATAAATAGGCTTTATAATTTTAACACCTGTCGCCTCCTCTACTCGGCGTTGAATAGAGAGAACTTGCTCTTCTAAAAAATCTTCTAGTTTTTGTTTAGGCTTATTCTCTTTTTCATTCCAATAACGACCTTTCATTGCCATATCAGCTTGATTTACGGCAACAAGTATTCTATCTTTTTGAAAATTAGGAACTATAACCTCATTAAGAAGTTTATAATTTGTTCCCATATCTCTGTTTGAACCTTCAATAATAATTAAAACTAAATCAATAAAACCATATTGTGTATCATTTTTATGATAATCTTTATATAATAGGTCAATAATTTTTTTAGAATGAATTTTATCTTTTTCTACTCCATCACCCAAACCTGGAGTATCCCAAAATCGAAATGAATCATTTAAACTATAGCTATCTAAGGTCATAGTTTCAGGGTCAACACCTTTTCCTACGGTAGCCACTTTTCTTTGAAAAATAGAGTTTAATGTAGTTGACTTTCCTGCTCCTGTTACACCTGTAACCATAACATCTAAAGGATTTATATTCATTACCATTAAGTTTGTTAGAATATCTACTAATCTATAATTTTGATACATCTCTTACCACCCAAATAAACTTTTTACACCACCCCAAACAGCACCTGCAACTGTTCCAACTGCCCGTCCTATACTTTCCCCTGTTTTACCAAAAATACTACCAACAGAAGCTCCTATATCTGCTCCTGCTGTCGCATTTTCGGCTACACTCTCTATAAAACTTTGTTTAATTTCTTTGTTATAATCTAAAATTTCATCACTGTCTTTCCACATTTCATTATCAGAAGAAGTACTGTTTACAAAAGCTAGTCGTTTTTTAGATGGGGTATTTTTAACTATAAAATATAATAACTTTGAAAGATTATATGGTCTCTGCTCCTCATCCTCATCTTTAAATCCAGCAGAATAATAAATAGGTTCAATATCTACCCCTGTCGCTTCTCTTACCCTCTTTTTTACAGATTCTACTTTCTCTTCAAGAAATTTTACTAATTTAGGTTCAGGTTTGTTATTCTCAAAATCCCAATATCTACCTTTCATCGCAACATCAGCTTGATTAATCGCTATTAGAATTCTTTCTTTAGCATTTTCTCCAAGATTAGGAATAATAACAGAATTAATTAACTCATAAGATGTTCCTAAATCTCTACTTCCTCCATCTAAAATAACTAAAACTAAATCAATTAAAGGTTTTTCATTTTCATCTAGCTCATTTAACTTTTTAATAATACCTTTTGAATGTTGAATATCTTTCTCTTTCCCATCTCCTAATCCTGGACTATCCCATAAAATTAAATTCTCTAATTCATATTTTTGAATCTCCATTGTTTCAGGGTCAACACCAACTCCAACTTTTGCAACCTCTAATTTAAACATAGCATTAATAGTAGAACTTTTTCCACAACCTGTAGCACCTGTTATCATAAGATTTACTTTTTGGTTTTTAAGTCTTAAAACATTTTTTAAAAGCTTCTGTTTTGTAACTTCATCAAGATTTGCATTATCTATATCAAATTCCATGTCTTTATATATATTTTTTTCTTTCATTTTTTCCTTTTTCCTCTATTTTAAGATAATATTTAACTATTATATAATTAAAAAGATTAAATATTAATCTTTTTACACAAAAAAGAGAAAATATTTAACTTGTTGGGAAATTAGGGCTTATAAGTTACTTTTTTAAATAAAAAAGGTTTAAAATGACTCAAAGAGATAAAGCCATATACCTAGATATAACACCTGTAACTTTAAGAAATTGGAAAAAACACAAGCCAAACTTATATAAAATTATTATGTTGGGTTTTGCCTTTGAAAAAGTTATTAAGAAGTCTAAAGAAAACTATGAGGAATTAGAGAAAATAAAAAATGAAATTTTAAATTTTGAAAAATAAAACTTTCTTTCCTCGTCATACCTGTCTCAGGTGTGATGGATAGGTAAAAACAACCAAAGCCACACTCCCACATTTATATCTTTTTGATTTAATTGAGTAAAAAGAGGTTGGTGTGTGGAGGTGGTCGGCTATGAGAAAATTATATTTTTTCAGCTAATATTGACAATGTAAATACAAAATGATATAATAACTTATGAAATTTGAATGGGATGAGAAAAAAAATTTAATAAATCAAGAGAAACATGGTGTCTCTTTTGAAGAAGCAAGAGAGGTTTTTGATGACCCTTTACAAATCTCTAAACTTGACTATAGATTTAACTATTTTGAAGAGAGATGGATAACAGTTGGTTCGACTAAAAAATATCAAATTCTAGTTGTTGCTAATATGTTTTTTAGTGATGATGGAGAAGAGATTATCAGAATAATATCAGCAAGAAAAGCAAATACAAAGGAGAGACAAAGTTATGAAAAATATTGAGCAGAGAGCCAAATTTGATGATTATGAGATGTTAGATGAGTATGATTTTTCTGATGGGATTCGTGGTAGATTTTATAAACCGACAAAAGTACCTACAACCATGAGATTAGATAATGATATATTACTATTTTTGAAAAAACAGGCAAGTGAAAAGAAGATAGCTTATCAGACACTTATTAATAATCTGCTTCGTGAGTATATGCAGAAGGGATTTCTTTACTCTTCACATCTCTAAAATGTGATAGATAGGCAAAAACAACTAAAGCCACACTCCCATATTTATATCTTTTTGATTTAATTAAGTAAAAAGGGGTTGGTGTGTGAAGGTGGTCGGCTGAAGTGTGTGAGCCTACAATTAATGGATTTTATGTTATAATAATCTCAACAGAATATGAGAGAATGACATGTTGGAATCGAGAGCATCTAAAAATGGTCGTTATCGTGGGTTCGATTCCCACCCATATTCTATTATCTCTTCGTAATATTTATCATTTAATAAACTTCATCATGAGTACCAATATTTACCAAGAAAATCTCTTCATCTCTAATCTCAATAGTCAAAATAATTCGATATTAATAGGTCAAACTACCTAAGCTAACTTTTTCTCAAACTCATCAAAATTAAATATAGAGACATTTCCATTTTTTATATCTGCTTTTGATTGCTCTATTGTTTTGATAAAGTCTCGTTTTGGAGTAATTTTGACTATCTCTATATCTTTTTTGAAATACTCTAATAGCCATAAAAACTTTGTAACAATCTCATCACTAACTCTTATTTGATAAGTGTGCATGGTAGAGACTCCTTTTTATTTTTAGTTTATCATTATTTGACTTAGATAATGTTATGGAAGTGGTTGGATAGGGGGTTAATGTTTTTTTGATATAATTGAGTAAAAAGGGGTTGCTATGCAGATAGTATAGTTTAAAGTTAAAGATAATTATCCAAAATTGAATATTATCAAAAATACAAGAGTTTTAATCTAATTTAGCTATATTTACAAAAAAATAACTCCAAGGGTAGTATATTTTGAATATAACAGAACAGATTAAACAACTATTAGAAAAAAGAATCCTAGTAATAGACGGTGCAACAGGTACACAAATCCAAAACCTAGATATTCCCAAAGAGGCGTGGTTAGATGAGAGAGGAGCAGACCAAGAGGGGTGTAATGAACTCCTAAATCACACAGCACCAGAACTTATGAGAAAGGTTCATAATGCCTATGCCAAAGCAGGGGCAGACCTGATTAAAACTAATACCTTTGGGACTATGCCTTGGGTTTTGGATGAGTATGGTATGGGGCATAGATGTTATGAACTCTCTAAAAAGGGAGCAGAGATTGTCAAAGATGTATGTAATGAGTACTCTACAGAGGAGAAACCACGATTCGTATTAGGCTCAATTGGACCGGGTACTAAACTTCCATCACTTGGACATATTCACTATGATGAGATGTATGAGGGGTATGTAGAGACTGCTTTGGGGTTGATAGATGGTGGGTGTGATGTCTTTTTGTTGGAGACTTGTCAAGACCCATTACAGATAAAATCAGCTATACATGCTTGTGAAGATGCCAATAAAAAACAAGGTGTGAAGCTCCCTATTATGGTATCTGTAACTATTGAGCTTAGTGGAAGTATGCTTATTGGTACGGATGCTACTACTATAGTTACTATCCTAGAGCCTTTTGATATTCTCTCGCTTGGATTTAACTGTGGGACAGGCCCAGACCAAGTCAAAAAACACCTACGAACTCTATCTGAACTCTGCTCTATCCCTATCTCTGTTCATGCCAATGCAGGTTTGCCACAAAATAGAGGGGGTTACACCTACTACCCAATGGGGCCTAGAGAGTTTACAGAGAAACAGTTGGAGTTTACAGAGTTTGATGGGGTGAGTTTTTTGGGTGGTTGTTGTGGTACAACTCCTCAACATATTCATGCTCTCCAAAAGGCTGTTTCTAATATCAATCCCAAAAAAGCTACAGGCTCAATAGAACCTAGCATTGCTTCGCTATTTAATACTACTGAACTATTTCAAAAACCAGCTCCTCTACTTATCGGTGAGCGAAGCAACTCTACAGGTTCAAAAGCTTTTAGAGAGTTGATTATCGCTAGTGATTATGAGGGAACTTTGACTGTAGGACAGGCACAGGTAAGAGATGGTGCGCACTGTTTGGATGTCAATGTGGAGTTTGCAGGGCGTGATGGGGCAAAAGATATGAGAGCGATTATGGAGTTATATAACCAAAAGATTCCACTTCCACTTATGCCTGATGCTACACGAGTTAATACTATGGAGGAGGGGTTAAAGTGTATTGGTGGTAAGCCTATTATCAACTCTGTAAACCTAGAGGATGGAGAGGAGAAGTTTCATGCCATCTGTAAATTAGCCAAAAAGTATGGTACTGCATTGGTCTGTCTGACGATTGATGAGGTTGGAATGGCAAAAACTACTGAGGATAAAGTCGCCCAAGCAGAGAGAATGTATGATATGGCTGTTAATATTCATGGTATCAATCCAAGAGACCTTATTTTTGATATGTTGACTTTTACTGTAGGTTCAGGGGATGAGGAGTATCGTGATGCAGGTATTCAGACGCTTGAAGCGATACGAGAGCTTCACAAGAGACACCCCGAAGTGGGTTCAACCTTGGGGTTATCTAATATCTCATTTGGGCTTGATGTTCATGCACGGCGTTTTCTAAACTCTGTATTTTTGCATCACTGTTTAAAGGCAGGGCTTACTACTGTCATTATCAATGTAAAACATATTATTCCTCTTTCAAAAATGAGTCAAGAGGATATTGATGTTTGTGAAGAGTTGCTATTTTATCCTAATGACCAATCGCTATTTAAGTTTATAGAACACTTCTCTGATGTCAAAATAGAGGAGAGTGGAGCAGATGAAGCCTATGAAGCCTTGACTACCGAAGAGAAGATTAAAAAGCTCTTGATGGATGGAGACAAAGAGCGAATGATTCCTCTAGTAGAGGAGGCAAGGAGAGAGCTAAACCCTGATGATATTGTCAATGTTATTTTGATAGACGCTATGAAAGTAGTAGGTGAGCTTTTTGGAAGTGGTCAGATGCAGTTGCCTTTTGTATTGCAGAGTGCAGAGACCATGAAAGCTACGGTTGATTATCTAAACCCATACCTAACTAAACAGGAGAAAGAGACAGATACCACCTTGGTTATCGGTACAGTCAAGGGTGATGTGCATGATGTGGGTAAAAATTTGGTTGATATTATCCTAAGCAATAACGGTTTTAAGGTTATAAATGTAGGAATCAAAGTACAACTAGAGACCTACCTAGAGACCATGAAAGAGAACAAAATCCAAGCTATAGGAATGAGTGGACTTCTAGTAAAATCAACAGCCGTTATGAAAGAGAACCTAGAGAGTATGGCAGAGATGGGGATAACAATTCCTGTACTCCTTGGTGGTGCGGCCTTGACTCGAAGTTTTGTAGATGATTTTTGCCGACCTATCTACAAAGGGGCGATATTTTACTGTAGAGATGCTTTTGATGGAGTTGTCGCTATGAGTCGAATAGAGAAGTACAATGAAGATAACTCTGTAGGATTAGATACAAGACTAGCAGGAGATATGAAAGAGCGAGTAACCAAAGAGAAAAAAGAGATAATAATCCCCCCATTCAAAGAGATTACAATGCCCAAACAGGTAGAGATACCAACCCCACCATTTTGGGGCAGAAGAGTCCTGCAAAAAGAGGATTTAGATATAAATATGATATTTGATTGGGTCAACCAAAAGAGTGTTATCAAAATGCACTGGGGTTACAAAAAGGGTAAAATGGATAAAGCAGAGTATGAAAAACTCCTAGAAGAGAAAGTCTACCCTGCCTATGAGAGACTAAAACAACAGTTTATAGATGAAGATTTATTTGACCCAACCATTATCTACGGCTACTATCCATGTAGAAGCAATGATAGAGATTTAATCCTATTTGATGAGAGTGAGGGGTGGAATATAGACTCCAATGCCAATAGAGAACCATTTGATGAGGTCAAAAAGAGAGAGTTAGTGAAATTCTCATTCCCTAGACAAGCCAAAAAACCACACCGAGCCTTAAGCGACTTCTTTAGACACGACCGACACGATATTATAGCCCTAACCTGTGTTAGTGCAGGGGCAAAGTTTTCAGAGTATGAAAAAAAGCTCTATGACGCAGGAGAGTACCTAGAGTACAATATGGTTCATGGTTTCTCTGTAGAGTTAGCCGAAGCCCTAGCTGAAGTAGCCCATAAACAGATAAGAATGGATTTAGGAATCCTAAAAGAGGACGAAGGGGCAACGCTAAGAGATGTAAGAATGCGTCGTTATCATGGGGCTAGATACTCATTTGGTTATCCTGCATGTCCCGATTTGGAACAGAGCCGTGAGCTATTTGATGTATTGAAGCCTGAAGAGTTTGGGATTGAGCTTAGTGAGACTTTTCAGATACACCCTGAGCAGAGTACTTCGGCTTTGGTGGTGCATCATGAGAAGGCAAACTATTTTGCTGTTTAACTATAAAAAGATTAGTTAGTATAAAAAAAGCCCATTAATGTCCGATTAATGGTTGTTGGTTATAATCACCTAATCAAAATTCCACATTCGGAGCTTAAATGTTAAAAACAGTATTATCTATGAGAGTAGCCACAGCTCTACTCTTTATATTTGGAGTTGTTATTGGTGTAGCAACTTTTATTGAAAATGATTATGGTACACAGACAGCTAGAGCCGTAATCTACTCTGCTAAATGGTTTGAGATTTTTCTTCTCTTTTTTCTTATTGTACTTGTATACAATATAGTAAAGTATAAAAGCTATAAAAAGCCAAAATGGTCTATATTTATCTTTCATCTCTCTTTTTTGATTGTAGGTATTGGGGCAGCTCTAACTCGCTATGTTGGATATGAAGGGATTATGCACATCCGTGAGGGTCAAAGTACCAATACAATGGTCTCTGATGTCAAAATACTACAGATAGAGGCTACTGATGGGAAAGAGCAAGATAGCTTATCCAAACCTATCTTTTTCTCATCAATGAGTAAAAACAGTATAGAAGAGAGCCTAAATGTAGGAGATAAAGATGTTGAGGTAGAGCTATTAGAGTATCTACCAACAGCCTCTCAAAAACTCTCGCACGACCCTAATGGCAAGATGACTTTAGTTCTAAAAATTAGTGCAGGAGGTAAAGGAAAAGATATATTTTTATCCAAAAATGAGTCATATGATGCTAAATCTTTTATTTTAAATTTTGAAGATAAAAAATCATGTATAGAGTCAAAACCCTGCATATCTATTGTCAAAAAAGATTATGGATTAGAGATTATAACTAATTTTGATATGAAAACACTCTCAATGGATACACAAAAAGAGCAAAATCTATCAAAAGGAGTCAATAGCTTTGAGAAGAGAAAACTATATAGCTTTGGTTCTAATATGATAGTTCTAAGAGAGGTCTATGAGAAAGCTACAAAAAAATATGTCTCTAATTCTCTCAAAACAGTAGCAGGAAAACCAGAGATGGCAAGATTTAGAGTATCTGTTGATGATGAATCAAAAGAGATAACTCTATTTTCATATAAAGCTCAAGTAGGAGAGGTTAAACAGTTAACAATCAAAGGTATTAAAATTAAAATGAGCTTAGGAGCAAAAGTAATCCATATACCATTCTCTCTAAAACTTAAAGATTTTCAACTAGAACGATACCCAGGTTCGATGAGTCCATCATCCTATGCCTCAGAGATAGAGCTAACAGACAAAGAGGAAGGAGTCAATGCTATGCCATTTAGAATATATATGAACCATGTTCTTGACCATAGAGGTTACCGTTTTTTTCAATCATCTTATGATATGGATGAGAAGGGAACTATACTATCTGTCAACCATGACCCAGGAACTCTACCAACCTATTTAGGCTATATATTGATGATGATTGGAATGGTTTGGAATATCTTTGCAAAGGGTGGTCGTTTCCAAAAACTTCTAAAGAGAACAAAAAAACTACAATCTGCATCACTAGCTATCTTATCTATGCTCTTTATAAGCCTATCCTCTCCTCTATACTCTGCAACACCAACTATTAGTGATGAGCAGATGAGTTATATTAACTCTATAGATGATAGTGTTGTAGATAAATTCTCTAGGCTAACAGTCCAAGGTATGCAAGGGAGAATGAAACCTATGGATACTCTAGCACGAGATATTATCTCAAAAATTTCGGGTAAAAGCTCTCTCTATGGTCTCTCATCTACAGAGTTAGTCTTAGGGATGACCACAAATCCAACCTACTTCCAAGAGCTACCAATGATTCAAATTTCACATACTAGAGTAGCAAAAGATTTAGGACTAGAGAAGGGTAGTAAATTTGCTAAGTTTTCAGATTTTTTTGATGAGAAGAGAGGATACAAATTAGCCCAAAAAGTAACCGAAGCAGGAAGAAAAAAAGCAATAGACAAAAATAAGTATGACCAAGAGATAATAAAAATAGATGAACGACTAAATATCGCCTATATGGTCTATATGGGTTCTCTACTACAGATATTCCCTGTTCCTCATGATGCAAATAACAAATGGGTAAATCCCCAAGAGGCTATCAATGGTTTCCCATCAGATACAGCAGAGATAGTAAAAAAAATGGTACAGTATCTATTTGGTAGTATTGCAGAGGGGCAGAAAAGTGGTGAATGGAAAGGTGCAAATCAAGCCATTACAATGATAGAACTATTTCAGAAAAAATTTGGTTCAGAGGTTCTATTAAGCGAAGATATGGTAGATATGGAGTTGAAGTATAATGAGTTTAGACTTTTTCAAAAACTAATACCCCTCTATCTAGTATTAGGTGTAATTCTATTGATACTCTCTTTTGTCAATATATTGAAACCGACATTTTCCCTCAAAAAAACTATGGCTATAACTTGGGGGATATTGGCAATAGGCTTTGCTCTACATGTTATTGGGATGGGGCTTAGATGGTATATTGCAAATCATGCACCTTGGTCAAACTCCTATGAGGCACTGGTATTTATATCTGCTACAACTATTATGGCAGGGTTGATTTTTGGTAGAAAATCACCATTTGTTCTAACAGCTACATCAATTTTGGGTGGAGTTACTATTGCTGTAGCACATATGAGTTTTGTTAGTCCAGAGATTACCAATCTAGTAGCTGTTCTAAAATCCTATTGGCTTGTTATACATGTAGCAGGAATTATCTCTGGTGCAGGTTTTCTTGGGCTTGGTTCTATGATTTCACTTTTGGTATTGATTCTATTTATCCTAAGAGATAAAAAAAGACCACAAATTGAGAACTCTATAAAAGAGCTAAGTAATATTGCAGAGATGAGTCTACTTGTAGGGCTTTTTCTCTATACTATTGGTAACTTTCTCGGTGGAGTCTGGGCAAACGAGTCTTGGGGTAGATACTGGGGTTGGGATAGCAAAGAGACTTGGGCTGCTGTTACAATTTTGATATATGCGACAGTACTACACCTTAGATTTATCCCGAGATTTAACAACCTGTATAGTTTTAATATGGCATCCCTATGGGCTTACTCATCTGTGCTTATGACCTACTTTGGAGTTAACTACTACCTAACAGGAATGCACTCCTATGCCGCAGGGGAGCCTATACCTATACCTCTATGGGTCTATTATGGTACTGCTGGGTTATTTATCTTAAGTCTATTGGCATACAAAAATAGAAAAATGTGATTGAATATTAGAGAGGGTGAGCCAACACTCTCTCACAGTGTTAACTCTAAAATAAAATTAATTACTATTCAGCACCAATTCAAAGGAGTTCAAAAATAGGGCATGGCTTTAATGTAAAACATTTCAATAAAAACTTCTTGATGCTGAAAAATAATATAAAGATTAAGTATCACTCCTATATGACTTTTTCAAAAGGAGGTTCACATGACTAAAAACTCTAAACAGATTGTAATTGTTTAAAATAACAAAGAGTGATACTTTGTTTCTTTATGTTAGAATTATAACAAGAAGAAACATAAAATAAGCTTAAAGTGATAAACTTTTTTTACTAATTTTCACTTTTAATAAAATCTCTCAATATATTTAGCAAAATAACCTCTGCTTGAGACAAATCTTTGGCAAAAACCATCACCCCCTCCTCATGTCCTGCCATAACAAATTTTGGATTAGATAGAGGGTCAATATCTGAGAAGATTCTATTAACCTCATCTATCATATCTATTGAGCCATACTCTACAACAGCTGTCTTTAGATAATTCCTATCTAACATAAAATCCCATAGCTTTTTGGAGTGAATATGAATCACAGCTCCTATCTCACCACTAAGATTATAGATAGTCCCATGAGTAAGAGCTTCACTACTTGGCTTTATAGCTCCTGATGATTTGAGATAAAATTTTTTGTCATTATACTCCTCTATTAGAGAGTAGTGTTTTGCATTTAGATTTTCTATATGACCTGTCTGTGTACCTGTAATTACAAATGAGTCTCTATCTACTCTTTGAGAGATATTACCATATCCAATTCCATTAGCTACACCAATCAACCCCAAAGCATATAGCTTAACTCTCAACTCCTCTATATATCTATATTGAGACTCCTTTAGAGGCGATGATTGCTGAAAATCAAAATTGTATTTTATAATTCCATCCATCATATCAAGTCACCAAACATATCAGTTATAGCTTCTATAGTAGCTTCACAATAACCTCTCTCTGTTATTAGACCAGTAATTAATCTAGCAGGAGTCACATCAAAACCATAATTTAATGCAGAAGAGGATGAGTGAACTATCTGAATCTCTTCTACCTCTCCATTACTATTTAAACCTCTTATAAACTTAACCTCATCTTCACTACGAATCTCTATAGGTATCTCCTCTACTCCATCTATAATCTCAAAATCAAAAGTTGAAGCAGGGAGAGCTATATAGAATGGGACACTATTATCTTTGGCAGCTAGAGCTTTGAGATAAGTTCCTATCTTGTTAGCACTATCACCACTCCTCGCCACTCTATCAGCACCAGTGATTACCATATCCACCATAGATTGTTGCATAAGATGTCCTCCTGTATTATCAGCTATAACGGTATGTTCTATACCTGCTTTTGAGAGTTCCCATGCTGTTAAGTTTGCACCTTGATTTCTTGGTCGTGTCTCATCTACCCAAACATGTATATTAATTCCCCTTTTTTGTGCCTCATATATGGGTGCTAATGCTGTACCACTATCAACTATTGCCAACCAACCTGCATTACAGTGAGTTAATATATTAAAACTATCAATCCCACGGCTCAACATTATCTCTTCAATAATATCAGCCCCATACTCTGCTATCTTTTGAGTTCTGATACAATCCTCATCAGCTATTTTAATAGCCTCATCTTTTAGAGTTTCAATAAGAGCAGATGCTTCTAACGCTCTTTTTTTATAAGTAAGTGCCAACATCCTATCAACAGCCCATGATAGATTGACAGCAGTAGGTCGAGACTCTCTTATCTCTTTGGATAGCTCCTCTATCTTGTCTATATCTCCATTGGCATCACGAGAGGCGAGATATACACCAAAAGCTCCCACATTACCAATTACTCCTGCTCCACGAACGGTCATATTGGCAATAGCCTCAAGACTCTGCTTGGCAGTCTCTATCACAACTGTTTTCTCTTCAAAAGGCAGAAATCTTTGGTCAAGAACCACTAGGTTCTCATCTTTGTCTAACCACAATGCTCTATATTTACCTCTCATCACATCTCCTACTCTTTTTTGTTTAAAATTATGATATTATAACTTTATGAGCTTAAAATAATACTTTTTTGTACTATACTCAACAAGTAGAATAGAAACGAATCTCTCTATTTTCCCAAAAATGTTCAATAGTTTTATTTTAAAATAGAACTATATATGTTAAAATTTGTAAAAAATAAAAAGGTAAAAGATAAGTGATGAATCTTGAAAATGCAAATCCTATAAGAGTCGAAAACGCAACAGTGGAGTTTATAAAAGGAACAATGGGACCTGTAACTACATATATGTTTGATACCACACAAGGTGGTCACCCAATGGTTAATGCTATGGCAGGTTTAGCGATACTAAAAGAGGGTGAACAACTTATTATGTTAAACCACTGTCCTCCTGCTGGTCTCTATCCAAAAATAGCAGATGAGTTTGACTATATAGACCAAGAGCTTCCAAATGGAGCAACACAGATAGTATTCTCCAGAAAAACCAATGCTAATAGTAGCACTGATTTCTCTGCCACTAGTTGTGGTGGTGGATGTGGCTAAATAGATTTTATCCTATTTCTGCTCCAAAGCAGTAAATCAACTCCTCTCTTATCTTGATATAAAAACTCCAAATCCATATCAACCCCATAGGAGGAGTTATGAGATGAGAGTTTAGGAGTTTGATACTGCAATAACCAATCAACTCTATCTCTCAAAACATTAATCATACCCTCTCCTCCCTCTACAAAGATAAAAGATGGTCTATCAAACTCCTCTAAACTATCTGTAATCTTTACATCTCTATCTCTAATAGCAAAAAGTGATATATCCCTATCAAAATTATCCTCTCTACTATAGATAGTAATATCAGGTGCTACACCTCCTATAAACCTACAATCCAAAGTAGGTCTATCAACTCTAACTGTATTACCACCTATAATCATACGACTACAAACAGCCCTAAGTTGATGTACATGTGTTAGAGACTCCTTTGAACTTAGATACCCACCACCTATCTTACCATTAGAGGTTTGAGCTATCTTGAAAAGTACAAATGCCCTCTTTTGCCAAATCAAAAATGGTTCAAGCAGTTCAAGAGCCTCCTCTTGACAAACTCCAGACTCAACCTCTATCCCCTGCTCCTCTAATCTATCTACACCCCCACCATGTCCTTCGATAGAATCAAGAGTAGCTATAACTACTTTTTGTGGTCGAATATGAGCCAAAAGAGAGGCACAGGAGGGGGTTTTACCTATATGAGAGCATGGCTCTAGTGTTACAAATATAGTACATTTAGAAAAAAAACCTTTGGGTAGGGAGTATAAAAAGGAGTGAGCTTTATGAGCATCAAATCTATCAAAATCCACCTCTATATTTGAGATTTTCTCATAGGCACTAACCAATGCTAACACCTCAGCATGTGAAGTTCCTGCTTTTTGATGTGCCTCTAGGGCTACCACTTCTCCGTGACATAAGACCAATGCTCCCACAGCAGGATTTGGATAGGTTCTTAGTTGGTATTGCCACGCTTTTTTTATCGCCTGTTGCATATATATCTGATTACTTATCATCTGAACTCTTCTTTTTATAATATTTTAGGTATCACAATTTTTTTTTTAGAATAGTAACTTAATATTGGTTATAAAACTAAGAATAAATCTGATATGATACACCAAAATAAATCAAAGGAATAACAATGGCTCAACTACCAGCAGATATAGGCTGTAACAATGAGAAGTGTATAGAAGCTCCAAACTGTCAAAGAACAGTAATCTTCAAGGATGGAACAGCTAGAGAAGTGAGATGCTTCGGAGGAACAGAAGCAAAAGGTTGTGGTAAGTTTTTACCTAAGAAATAGATTTTATCTTAAGGAGATATTTAAATTCTCCTTATCTTAATAACCCATCAAAGCCTCTAGTCGTTCAATTCTCTGTTCGGTTGTGGGGTGGGTGCTAAATAGCTGTTGCATTGAAAAATCACGCCCTGTAAAAGGGTTTATAATAAACATATGTGATGTCTGTTGATTGGCTTGAGGCATACTAATTCCTCTAGCATAATTATCAAGCTTCATCAATCCACTAATCAACCACTCAGGGTGTCCTGTCATTCTAGCTGCCCCCTCATCTGCCATAAACTCGCGACTTCGACTTACTGTCATCTGAATAATAGTCGCAGCCAAAGGCATAACTATCATCAAAATCATCATAACAATAGGATTGGGACTCTCATCATCACTACCTCCACCAAAAATCATTCCAAAATTCGCCAATAGAGATATTGCCCCTGCAAAACTAGCAGCTACTGTGCCTATTAACATATCATAATGTTTGATATGACTCAACTCATGAGCAATAACAGCCTCTACCTCCTCTTCGGTTAGTAGGTCTAATAATCCCTCTGTCACTGCCACAACAGCATGTTCATAATCCCTCCCTGTTGCAAAAGCATTGGGTTGTGCTTCGGGAATAATATAGAGTTGAGGCATTGGTAGATTTGCTCTTCGTGTCAATCTATCTACAATCTCATAAAGTCCCCATGCAGAATTAGGGTCAACAGGAATAGCATTATAGTGTTCCAACACAGCCTCATGACTATTAAAATAGGCATAAAAATTCATACCCAAAGCACCAATAAATGCCAATACCATACCCATCTTTCCACCAACAAGCCCACCAAACCAAATAAAAAGGAGGGTTAATCCAATCATTAGGGCATAGGTCTTAAACTGTTCCATGGTTCTCCTTTTAATTTTTTAAATATTATACTAAAAACTCTTTAGAAAAGATGCCACTTTTGTTGCATTGTAATCACCAAC
>CAZSHP010000046.1:0-16749 GCA_964606545.1 uncultured Sulfurovum sp.
CCCCCTTCGACAGGATTGGTTGCCAAGAGATTAGCTCCATCCAAATCTAACATAGTAATAGTGTTTGAACGAGCAGAAGCTACATGTACAGCAGCACTTACAGAGATGGAACCCTCTAACATACATCCTATCATACATTTGACATCATAAAGCTCTGCAATATCTGCTATCTTTAGGGCGTGTGAGATACCACCACACTTTGCTAGTTTGATATTGATGAGGTCACAGGCATTCATCTCTAGTAGCTCTATAGCCTGTTTGGCAGAGAATACTGACTCATCAGCTAGAAGAGGGGTTATTGTTCTCTCTTTTATATATCTCATTCCTTTAAAATCATCGGCTTTTATGGGTTGCTCTATTAGTTCGGTGATTATATCTTGATTTTCTAACTTTTTGAGTAGTGATACGGTCTCTTTGGCACTCCATGCTTGATTGGCATCTATTCTTAGTGTAGTATTTGGAAAAGTCTCTGCAATAGTTTTGATTCTATTGTAATCTTTGGTTATTGATTCACCTACTTTTATCTTTAGGATGCCGTAACCAAGGTCTATGGCATTTTGGCAATCCTCTATCATGGTATCAGTATCATTTAGACTAATTGTAATATCAGTTTCAAATCTTTTTTTGCTTCCACCCAAAAGTTTGTATAGAGGGAGTTTTAGAGATTGAGCTAATAGGTCATAGAGTGCCATCTCTAGGGCTGATTTGATAGTGCTGTTGTGTATCATACTATGCTCTATAGTGTAGAGTAGGGTGTTGAAATTCTCTATTTTTTTATCTATTAACATAGGTTTTATATATTTAACAGCCCCTTTCATACTAGCTAGTGTTTCACCTGTTATAACTGCTGTTGAAGCCCCTTCACCATATCCAATTAGTCCATTGTCTGTATGGATGGTAACTACTAAGTCTTTTAGATGTGTTACGGCTCGTAGAGCTGTTTTAAAAGGTGTCTTTAGTGGTGCTTTTAGGGTTTGGGTTTTTATATCTATAATTTTCATTTTGGCATTTTAACATAAGAAATCATAATTTAGTTTATTATTTATTCAAAAATATTGAGTTTTATTAGAAAAAATAAGTATAATAATATAAATTTAACATAAGGGAAAAAATGCGATTAGTATCATTAAGTACTCTAGGTTTGAGTATGATTATAGCGAGTTTTATAATGGGTTGTGGAGGTTCTTCGTCATCTAAAAGTAATAGTAAGAGTGATGAAACTACTGTAGATGTGGTAGATGTAGTTACTTTAATAAAAGGGTATCTTATAGATGCACCTGTTGAGGGGGTAGATTATAGTTGTGGTGATATTAGAGGTATAACTACTAGTACAGGAGAGTTTTCTTGTGAGGAGGCACCTGTAGATTTTAGTATAAGTCTATTAAAACTAGGAACTATTGATAGTTTTACTAGTGATGGTAATGTATATCCACAAGATATAGTTGGTGTAGATAGGGATAATTTTGACGACCCGAGGGTTATTGCTCTTGCTAGACTTTTGCAATCGTTGGATGATGATGGAGATATTGATGATAAAATTACTATATCCAAAGAGACTTCTGACAAATTTGATACAAATTTAAGTGGTTTAGATTTAGAATCTCAAGTTGCAATAGGAGATGGAACTCTTGTGGGTCAGATAGATGCTTTAGCACATCTACAATCTAATATGTCTACATATATCTCAACAGAGAGTAATAATTCAGGTACTTCAACAGATAGTAATGATTCGATAGAGAGTAGTATCTCAAATCTTTTAACAGAAAGTAATAATTCAGGTACTTCAACAGATAGTGATGATTTGATAGAGAGCAGTATTTCAAATTTTTTGAGAGAAAGTAATAATTCGGAATAGAATAGATTATCTAGTGCTACTATTTCAGGAGAAGCTGAAGTTTTAATGTGCAATCATCATTAAAACTTTAGCCACTCCAAGCCCCATAAAAGTACCAATAATATACCCCATCATAGCCATCAGAACACCTATAGGAATCAAAGCTTTGTGATAAGCACTAGCCAAGATAGGAGCAGAGGCAATCCCCCCAATATTAGCAAGTGAAGCAACCCCTAGAGTAAATAGGTCAAGTTTAAACAGTTTGGCAAATATTACCATAATAATCGCATGAGTAGCTATAATTACAAATCCTGCCAAGATATAGAGTGGTGCTTGGGTAAGCTCTGAGAAATTCGCCCTAGATGCGATAAGGGCAACGATAAGGTAGAGCATAATATTAGCTAGTGGAGATGCAGAGGAGTGACGACTTATAGGGGTCATACCCATAGTGATACCTATGATGGTAGCAAAGATAACTATCCAAGTGGTTTTGGTCAAAAAACTTGTAGTTGGCATATATAAGGCTAGAGATTGTGAGATAACAGAGACTATCAAAGCTAAACCCAAGAGCATAAATAGCGAGGGGAATTCTGTTGGCTCTTTTTGTTCTTTTATATCTAGTGTAGAGGTTAGAGTATCTAAAACAGAACCATCTGCTTTGACCCATGAGTTAAATTTTGAGGCAAATGGGACGAGTGCTAGAAGTATCATAACCCAAATGGCATAATCAATAGAATCTATTAGCAGTACATAACCCATAGCACTATCAGGAAGTTCCAAAGCACTTTGAATTGCTATCATATTGCCAGTCCCACCCATCCAAGAGCCACTTAATGCTCCAAATGCTTTCCATGAACCCTCTTCAAAGAGGTTGTGAAATATAGCAAATGAGATTATAAAGCCCAAAGAGATACTAAGAGATGCCAAGAAAAAGGCTGAGAGTATCTTTTTGCCAAGTTTGAGTATCTTGCGAACATCTGCTTGTAGTAGCATTAGGAAAATCATAGCAGGGAGTAGGTTTGCTTTAAAAGCCTTGTAAGCAGAGTTTATCTCATCTGTTTTTGTCCATAGCTCTAGTGAGGAGAGTGTCATAACTGTAAAGTAGAGTATAACTATAGCAGGTAGATACTCAAATAGCTTTGCTCTGCTCTTGTACTCCATATAGACTAGAGTTGAGGCGATAAATAGTAGGATAGATAGGTAGGGGAATGCTGTCTGTATCATTTGGAGTTGAAGCCTTTATTAAAAATCTAAGGAAATATTAGCAAATTATCCTTAATGGCTTCAACTATTTTTTCTATTTTTTCCAAAAGGAGAAGAGAGTCACACCTATAAAATCACCCAAAATATCGTATAAATCAAATGAACGACTAGGAATATAGTATTGTGTTAGCTCCTCAATAATAGCAAAAGCCAATACTATTAATGCCCCTATTTGCATATTAAAACCAAAGAGTCTGTAGGATTTGAATTTTAATCCAAAATTTAGAAACCAAGCCATCATTCCATATAGAAAAATATGACCGAGTTTATCCCCATAAGGGATATTACCCAAGAGCCGAAAAGCAAAGTTATGGTCTGCTGTATCAGCTAGAAAGATAATGGATGAGATAAAGATAAAGAATCCCAAAGGTAGTGCGATTCTTAGATTGATACTAGACATATCTTGCCACCAACTCTTTTGCAAATTGTGTATCTATCTTGGCTCCCATCTGCTCAAACATCGCATAGTAGCCTAGTAGAGTTCTGTCCAAAAATATATACTCTGCGTTTATTTTGTGGACTGCTTCTATCTGTGTCTGTTGTACTTTCATAATAGTCTCAAATCCTCTTTTTGAAAAACCATTGCTCTCTTTGAAGTCATAACTATCACCCTCAAATATCTCTATATAGATTCTATCTAGTGGCTTTATCACATTGAGATAGAACTGCAACATCTTCTCATCTGTATCTCTATCTATCATCTCCAAATCGTGATACTGCTCTACTAGTATCATATCATCATCACCCATTATCAAAGAGTGGTGTAGCTTGGAGAAGGAGTGTAGAAACTCATCATCAAACCTCTTGACACAACCAAAATCTATAATCCCTAGTCTCCCCTCATCCATAAATATAAAATTACCAGGATTTGGGTCGGCATGGACGGTTTTTAACTCATATAGAGAGATAAAAAAGCTATCAAAAATCAGCTGTGCAAAATCATCTCTCTCTTGTTGTGATGGGTTTCTCTCTAAAAATCTCTCAAAGCTATCACCTTCGAGAAAGGAGGTACTTAAGACCTTGAGAGAAGAGAACTCATCTACCACCTTTGGAATGACTATTTTGTTTCGTTTGAGGTTTTGCTCAAAAAATCTTGTATTCTCTGCCTCATGCTCATAATCTACCTCTTCATGTAGTCGCTCTTCGACCTCACTCATAATGTGGTCTATATTTTTACCCCCTGCAAATCGTTTAATCCCAAATCTCAATATTCCCAAATCACTCTCTATACTGTGAGCAATGCCAGGGTATTGGACTTTTACGGCTATCTTGTTATTTTGATGCTCTGCTAGGTGTACTTGACCCAAACTAGCTGCTCCAAATGAGTTACCATCAAACTTATCAAATATCCTGTTTGGGTATTCTCCTAGCTCCTGTTTGATAATCTTTCTAATCAACGCTCTATTGATAGGTGGGATATTGGAGAATGATTTACCAATCTCATCGAGATACTCTTGTGGTAAAAATGGCATACCTAGAGCGATATGTTGAGCAATCTTGACAGATATTCCTTTGAGTTCTCCTAGTGAGTCTATGATGACCTTTGCAATCTCTGTATGAGTCTCTGATTTTGAATTATCTCTTTTGGCTTTGGACATAAAAGCTCTCTTGACTGCCCCTTTGGTTGTGGTGGCTCCTATTTTGAGCATCGCTTTTCCTACTACTTTTCCTCTTGCTAGTTTTGAAGTTGGTATGCTATTTTGCATCAAAGACCCCTTTTAGATTTCTCTTTATCTTCTCAAATTTTGACTTTTTGACGGAGAATCTCTCTAGTGATGAGAGTAGATGTGTTTTAAAGAGAAAAACACCCAAATCATGAGCCTTGTTCATGATACTAGATTGTAATAGAGCTTCGATAACACCCAAAGAGTGGTCTATAAACTGTGTAGTGTTTTCAAATGACTCTGAATCATCTTTGACCCAATATGCAACTACCATAATATAGTAGTCCCAAAATAGTTTTGGTAGATGTTCTAGTAGAGGGGGAGAGGGAATCTCCTCTGCATCTATAGCAATCTCTAGCATATCTTTGACCATATCCATAAAAACTTGATTGTTTTTATATAGAGACTCTATTTTTAATCCACTTGATTTAAAAACCATATCAGAGATTTGTAGGATAAACTCTCTATCTTCGAGATATAGTTCCAACTCAGTCTCTATGAGTGACTGCAACTGCTCTCGCAAGGTATAGGTGTTAAAGTCCTCTATCTCTTGGAGTATTTGGGCTGACTCTTTGTGTTTCTGCTCTACATAGGCATATAGTATCTTCTCTTTGGTTGGAAAATAGTTATATATTGTTGGATTACTAACCCCTGCATTTTTTGCCATCTCTCTCATTGAGGCGTTTTTGAACCCTTTTTTTATGATGAGGTCAACGGCTGAGTTTAAGATTTTGGCTCTTGTCTTCTCTTTTGCTGATTGTGATACTTTCATTTTTTGCTCCTAATGGATTAAAATTTAATATAGTATATAATAAAATAGATATTTTGTCAATATTTTTATAGTAAATTAAATTTTTATATTTTATAAAAAATAATTTAAAAAAAGCAATTCTTGTACTTATTTTAAAAATAGTACGATATAATTTTATTTAATATTAATTTAAGGAATGAAAAAAAATGAATAAAGTTAACTTGCTACTAATGGGATTACTACTTATAACTACTGATATATCGGCATCTGAGGTAGGTTTTGTAAAACAGGTCACAGGTGTGGTAAAGATAAAAAGACTTAAAAAGACACTTAATGTAAAAAAACAAGATAAAGTATATAGAGATGACATTATTATCACACAAAAGAGTAGTACAGTATGTATTATCTTAAAGACAGGAGAAGCTATAACGCTTGAGGAGAAGAGTGTTTTGCCTATTAATAAACATCTTTCTAAAAAGGAAATTTTAAAGAAACATTTAAGTATGAATATCTAAATGTGAAAAAGGCTTCACTTTCCCAAAAGAGAAGAATGATAAAGCATCTTTTTTAATAATATTTAATTTATTTGGAGAAATATAGGGACTAGACAAGATAAAATGGGATAAAATATTTTCAAAAATATTTTATTAAGGGACATATGTATAAATCATTAAGCCATATGACTATATTACTAATTGTTGCTATTTTTTTTATACTGCTTTTTTATACAAAACTAATTCAAGAGTATGATTTAAAAATCTATGATTTGACCTCTTTCATATTTAGTGTATATAATGGAGATGATGATAGTAACCAAACATCAAATGTGGTGATTGTCAATATTGACAATAAAAGTATTAGTCAGATTAAACAGTGGCCATGGTCTAGGGTTATCTATGCACAATTGATTGCTAATATCAATGAGATGACTCCTGCGACTATAGGCTTTAATATGAGTTTTTGTTATAAAGACAAAGCTTCTCCTATTGTTATAAAGAAATTTTATCAAAAGTACTTCGACTTGAACACTACAATCAATAATATTCCAACAGAGTTACAAAATAATGACCGTTTTTTGGCTCAAAAACTTGCAAACTCGAAGAGTGTACTATCTGTTAATCTAAGTAATAGTAATAAAAAAACAGCTGCTCATTGTGCTGATTTATCCTATGATATTTTAGATATGAATGGTATTAGACATATATCTACAGCTACCTATCTAAAGTGCAATACTCAAGAGTTTCATCAAAATAATCCCAATTTTGGATTTACTAATATCCATGTAGATAGAGATGGTAGAGTTAGAAAGATACCTCTTTTGAAATCATATAGAGATAATATCATACCCTCTTTTGGGTTGGCAACTCTTTTGAGTCTCAATATTCATGATTACGATGCTCAAAATAGGGTATTGAGTTTTTTTGATAGCTCTATTTTGTTGGAGAGTCGAGATAGACTGCTTCTTCCATATAGTCGCTCCTCTGCTCATACCTTTTCGGCGATTGATGTATTAAAAAGAGAGGTCCCTTCAGAGACATTTCATGGGAAAATAGTTATTGTTGGTTCAACTATTAACAGTGAAGATAGATATTATAAGATATTTAATGGAAAGAGAGTCTATAGTAGTGAGATTCATGCCTCATATATTGAGAGTCTACTAAATCATACCTTTTTGATTCAAAATGGTATCTACAAGGGATTAAATATATTTGCTGCATTTTTTCTCTCTCTTCTGCTCTATTTTCTCTTTAATAAACGGTGGTATATGGCTATGTCGATAGTAACATTCTCTGTAATGGTTTTTAGTATCTTTTGGTTAATTATAAAGTTCAAAGAGGGGATATATATCTCTATAGGGTATCTATGGGTTCCTCTACTCTCTGTTTATGGAATACTTCTAATAGCTACATTCTTTTCTAAAAATAGAAAAGAGAAGGAGGCACTAAAAGAGGATTTGGTTAGGTCTCTACATAGCACGGCTACATCTATGGCACTTGTTGCTAATACACATGACCAAGAGACAGGAGAGCATTTAATTAGAACAAAAAAATATGTGAAATTATTAGCAATGCAACTCTATAGAAAAGGATTCTATCCTAAATTAATTACTTTACATCAAATTGAGTTGATAAGTGAGGCTGCTCCACTACATGATATTGGAAAGGTAGGTATTAGCGATAGTATATTAAAAAAACCAGGAAAGTTAACAGTAGAGGAGTTTGAAATTATGAAAAAACACTCTCAATTAGGTGCTGATATTATTACACAATCATTAGAGTACTATGACCATAATCCTCTATTGGAGATTGCTTATAATATTGCACTCTATCATCATGAGAGGTGGGATGGAACAGGGTATCCTACAGGTCTAAAGGAGGAGGAGATTCCTATAGAGGCACAGTTGATGAGTATAGCTGATGTCTATGATGCTCTAATTAGTAAACGAAGATACAAAGAGGCATTTACTTATGATAAGGCTGAATCTATTATTATCTCCGAAAGGGGCAAGGCATTTAACCCTATACTTGTGGATATTTTTATAGAACAAAAAGAGAGATTTAAATCAATCTCTCTGGAGTGGCATGAGGAGGAGAAAAAAAACTAATGAGAGCAATTATAAATGCAAAAATTATAGATAATAGAGAGATAGTAGAGGGGAGTTGTCTACTATTTGATACTAAAATAGTAGATATATCCAAAAATATACCAAAAAATGTAGAGATTATAGATGCCAATGGTGCATATCTATCAGCAGGTTTTATCGATATACATATACATGGCTCAGCAGGTGCTGATGTGATGGACGCTACTCCACAAGCTCTACAGACTATCTCAAACTCACTACTCCAAACAGGGGTTACATCATTTTTGGCAACAACTATGACCATGTCTACTAGGGAGATAATAGATGCGTTGAGTAATATACAGAAGTATAGAGATAGAGTAGATGGAGCGAAGATATTGGGAACTCATCTTGAAGGTCCTTTTATCAATCCCTCTAAGTGTGGAGCTCAAAATCCAAAATATATTCAATCCCCAAATATAGAGTTAATCAAGCCATTTATCGATACTATAAAACTAATAACTATAGCTCCAGAGGTAAATGGTGCAGATGAGTTTATAGATTATCTACAGAGAAATCATTCCCATATTCTACTAAGTATAGGTCATAGTGATGCCTCTTTTGATAAGGCAAAAGAGAGTTTTAGTAGAGGGGTATCTCACGCTACACATCTCTTTAATGCTATGAACTCTCTACACCATAGAGAGTTAGGTGTAGTTGGTGCTGTATTGAGTAGTGATGAGGTCTCCTGTGAGGTTATAGCTGACAATATCCATATACATCCATCACTATATAATATGATTTTTAGGATAAAAAAAGAGAATCTACTGCTAGTCACAGATGCTATGAGGGCAGGGTGCATGAGAGCAGGGGAGTACTCTTTGGGTGGGCAGAGTGTTATTGTGAGAGATGGAGAGGCTAGATTAGAGAGTGGAGAGTTGGCAGGTTCTGTCTTGAAGCTAAATGATGCCTTGAAAAATTTTTATAATCACTCTGAAACCTCTCTAGGAGAGATTATTGATATGGTTACACGGATACCTGCTAAAAGGTTAGCTCTAGTGGATATGGGAGAGTTAAAAAGAGGTTATTTTGCTGATTTAGTTCTATTTGATGAGGAGTTTAATATCTTAAAAACTTTTATTAATGGAGAATTACGATATAATAAGAAAAAACTAAAAAAGGAAAGATTATGAACAGAGGAATATCGATACATATAGGTCTAAACCATTTAGATACAGAACACTATAGTCCTGATGTGAGTCCACTTGATACATGCGAACAGGATGCAAAAGATATGCAGAGTATCGCACTAGCTCAAAACTTTAAATCATCATATATGTTTTTAACAGAAAACGCCACTAGAGAAGCAATCAAGTCAGCAATTGCAACAGCTAGTGAAGAGTTGAGTTCTGGTGATATACTCCTCTTGACATACTCTGGACATGGTGGGTTTGTTCTTGATAAGAGTGGGGATGAGGATGACAATCTTGATGAGACTTGGTGTCTCTATGATGGTCAACTGCTTGATGATGAGTTGTATTATCTCTGGTCTCTGTTTGATGAGGGGGTTAGAATTTTTATAATCTCTGATAGTTGTCATAGTGGAACAGTAGCAAAAGCTAATCCTAGTGGATTAGAGCCTGACTCTAAGATATTTAAAAAGAAACTACTCTCCTATGATACAGCAAAAGAGGTCTATCTAAAAAACAAAGACTTCTATAGTGATTTGGAGAAGTTTTATGGGATAAAAGAGGAGAAGAGTGATAATATCAAAGCATCAATCAAGCTCTTTGCTGCGTGTCAAGACCCACAAGTCTCATATACTATGACATTTGCACAAAATAGTATCTTTACAGAGAAACTCAAAAATATATGGGATGATGGTAGGTTTGTAGGGAACTATGCTGAATTTTTTGAGCAGATTAGTGCAGAGGTTGAGGCTTTGGACTTTTTGCCTACGGTACAGACACCAAATCTATTTTCTGTTGGAAAAGAGAATGAGGAGTTTGATAATGGAAAGCCATTTCAAATATAGTAGGGATAGTCCCTACTCTTAAATATCTATATTATACAGTACTGTTTTTTAATAAAAATTCCAATTTAAAATAGTATTCAACCTAACCTAAAATATCTAAAATATATGAGACTCATGAGTAAACTAATGGGTTGAGTAGTCAAAATTAACTTTAATAAAATCTTATTATAATAGTAATATATATTTTACAAGGGATTTTTTATGGGAACTAAGCGATACAGAGATAGAGTGTTAGATGTTAGAAAAGATAGATTGGATTTGAGAGATAGGAAGTATAGACCTATCTTAAAGACTCTGCCCAAATCATATCCTAATGATAAGAATATTGAAGCTATTGTGAGTTGTTATATGGAGACGGGTATGATACTTGACCAAGGGGATGAGGGGAAGTGTACTGGTTATGCCTTGGCAACTGTTATTAACTATCTACTTTGGAGAGATAATTTAAATGGTAGATATTTGGATTTTGTCTCTTGTCCAGCTGATTTTGCAATAAAAAAGGTTAGTGAGCAGATGCTATTCAATCTAGCTAGAGTCTATGATGAGTGGGATGGAGAGGATTATGAGGGTTCTAGCTGTAGAGGTGCGATGAAGGGGTGGAATAGACATGGTGTTTGTGAACAGAGCTGTTGGGAGATAAAACAGGATGAGCCTAATGAAGGATGGGATAGAGAGGCTAGAGAGAGACCTCTAGGTGCATACTATAGAGTTGATTCGGACTCTATCTCTGATATTCAGTCAGCTATCTGCGAAGTTGGTGCGTTGTATGTCTCGGCAACTATCCATAGTGGTTGGTGGAAGTTAAAAGATTATAGTGGTAAATTGACAGATATTCCTATTATTGAGTATGATGAGTTTCCACAAGGTGGACATGCCTTTGTGATGGTTGGTTATACACGGCATGGTTTTATAGTTCAAAACTCATGGGGTAAATCTTGGGGTTCTAGTGGTTTTGCGATTTTGAGTTATAATGACTGGTTAGAGAATGGGATGGATGTTTGGGTGGCTGTTATGGGAGTACCTATTGAGATTGAGTCTGTACCACATTCGTTCTCTTTTTTGTCTCTTGCCAATAGAGAAAATGAGTTGGTAGAGGGGACAGCAATAATGAAAAAAGCCCTCTCTTATAGTTATAAAAATAGAAATTTAGAGCCAATAAGTGAGGATAGAGCCTATCAATATACACTAATTTTAAATAGATATGGACGAGCAAAACATACTATTATCTCTACATGCTCATTGGATAAGTCTATAGATATTATATGTCATGATAATATCGAGAAGTGGACAGAGAGTAGCCTTCAAAATAGAAAAGTTGCTATTTATGCTTTGAGTGGTTTTTGTGATGAAAAGGATTTAATAAGCAAAATTAGAGTTATAGCTCCATATTTTTTAGAAAATGGAATCTATCCTATCTTTTTGGCATGGCAGACAAGCTCTATTGATGCTATAAAAAAGTCAATAGATGATTTTTGTAGAGATATGAGAGTAGAGAACGGGATTGATAGAGAGAAGTCTAGAGCCAATAGAGAGGCACTAGATAGAGCCATAGAGGAGCATTGTCAAAAGATTTCAACAAGGTCTATCTGGAGTGAGGTCAAAAAGAAGTCATTAAGAGTAAATCTCTCTAGAATAGAGGAGTTGAGTATAGGTAAAGATGACAAGCAGGGTGTTTTACATATCTTGACAGACTCTTTTGAGAAGTTAAAAAATAGATATGGAGATGATTTTGAGATTCATGCTATAGGACACTCAACAGGTTCTCAACTAATTGCAACAAGTTGGTTGGATGGGTTAAGAGATAGAGGTATGAAGTTAAAATCTCTATATCTTCTCTCTCCAACTCTCTCTTTAGCTGATAGTAATAGATATATTATTGGTGCTGTAGAGAGTGGTGTATTGGCAAAAGAGGAGCTACATATATATATGCTTGATAGAGAGATGGAGCTATTAGGTAGTGTCTCAGAGTACAATAAATCACTACTTTATCTCATAAGTCGTTCACTGGAAAAGACTCATAAAACACCTATTCTTGGGTTGGTGGAATCATGGGATACGAATAATAGAGATAGAGAGGATGGTGTATTTAATACCCGTCAATTAGAAGATATTAGAACTTGGCAAAATTTTGCTTTTGACCCCAATAATGTAATTTCATCAATTCAAGTTATGGGAAAAGGGCGAAGTCTGCATAGATGTTCTATAGATAGTGATTTTATAAAGTTGAATCATGATAATTTTGATAGTAGTATTTATATATTAGAATCTATATTAAAGTCGATATTGGGAAGTAAATTTATATATAGGGTTGAGAATTTGTGTTGATTTTAGATACAATATTTTTTAAAAAGGCATTGGATGAAAAAGATTTCTATATTAATACTATCTTTGGCAATTTTTACTGCTTGTCAAGCAGAACCTGAGGTAGAGAAGGGTGAAAAAATTGTTATCCCACAAGAGAGTAGTCAGTTACTTATGGTAACAACTGATAATTGGAATACCAAGGATGGAATGCTACAACGGTATGAACGAGATGGTAAATCTTGGAAAAAAGTTGGAGAGCCGATAGATATTGTGTTAGGAAGAAACGGTTTAGGTTGGGGAATAGGGTTACACACTACTCCAAAAGATGCAAAATACATAAAAAAAGAGGGAGATGGTAAAGCACCTGCTGGACTTTTTGCTCTAGGCAATGGATTTGGATATGAGGATTTTGAGATAGATTTTCCATATAGTGTATATAAAAGAACAGACCACTGTGTAGATGATAGTAAGTCAAAATTTTATAATACCATAATAGATAGTACAAAAGTAAAAAAAGATTATAAAAGTTTTGAGCATATGAAGCTAAAAAATGATTTATATAAATATGGAATAACTGTAAATCATAATCCAAATAATATTGCAAATGCAGGTTCATGTATATTTGTACATATAAGAAATAAAAAAGGAGGAGGTACAGCAGGATGTACAGCTATGAGAGAGGATAAAATTGTTAAAATTTTAAAATGGCTCAAGAGAAGTAAAAAACCACTTTTGTTACAATTACCTAAAACAGAAGTGGCAAAAAAAATTGCTAACAATAGCTTAAAATAGCTGATATTAAAATCTATCTAGTTTTTTAACTATCTATACTTATATAAAACAATATATTAACAAAATATGTTAATAGTGGTTGTTTTATATGAAACTGTAGATTCATAAACTAACTATTTTGTATCCAATAGGTCAACTTGCTCTAAAAATGGTTTTATATTTAGAGATTTTTCTGCAAACTTTTCAATAAGCACTTCTAAACGCCCATTTTCAGGTATCCATTCATCCAGATGAGACAATCCATAACTCTTTTCGGACTTAGTAAGACCTTCATACTTTGGGAGTTCATTTTGTAAAATTTCTATGGTGTTTGGCATATATATCCTTTTTATTTGGTGTATTAATTGGAATGGTTAATTCTAACAGAAAAGTTATTTATATACAATATAGCATTTTCACTAATGTTAAAATTTAAACAATTTTTAATATTATATAACTTTAAATTTAGTTATTATTGTGAAGAAATCCCCTATTCCTACATGAGAATGGTATACTATTATGATATAATTTTAGCTTAAATTTATCTAAAGATAAGAGGAGATTATATGGAATTATTATTAGTTTTGGTCGGTATGGTAGTTGGAACACTATCAGGTTTTTTCGGGATTGGTGGGGGGATGATTCTTGTCCCTATATTGATGTTATTGGGGATAGATATTAAAACAGCGATTGGTATCTCAATTGTTCAGATGGTTTTTTCCTCTTTTTATGGTTCTTATCTCAATTATAGAAGAGGTTCTCTTGTTTTGGGAGAGGGTATATGGGTAGGTGTTGGTGGTTTTATAGGGGGGTCTATTGGTGCTTATGTCTCTACTAATATTCCTAGCTATATATTAGAGTATCTATTTTTTGGACTTCTGCTCTTTGCTCTATATAGACTATTTTCTGCTAAATCAAAAGATGATGGTTCAGTTAGAACTCTGCATATAGGAGTACTCTTTTTTGTAGGTATTCTCATTGGTATTTTGGCTATTAGTCTAGGGGTAGGGGGGTCTATTATGCTTACACCTATTTTGGCAGGATTCCTACACTATCCTATCAAAAAGGCAGTCTCTGCTGGACTATTTTTTGTGGCATTCTCATCTATAGCAGGGTTAACAAGTCATCTTGTTGCTGGTAGTATTGATTTGAGCAAAGGGATATTTGTAGCTGTTGCCTCTTTGGTTGGTGTCTATTTTGGAGTATGGCTCAAAGAGCATGTTACAGACTCTAAACATAAACTCTATCTGCTCATTATGTATAGTATAGCTATAGCTATTTTAATAAAAAAAATATTTATAGGTTAATAAATGAAAAAAGATAAAATAGAGGTTTGGGGGGCAAAAGAGAATAATCTAAAAAACATTAATATAGAGATTCCTAAAAATCAGTTGGTGGTGATTACAGGAATTAGTGGCAGTGGAAAATCTACATTAGCATTTTCTACACTATACGCAGAGGGGCAGAGACGATATATTGAGTCTCTATCATCCTATGCTAGACAGTTTTTAGGTCGAGTGGGCAAACCTGATGTTGATAAGATAGAGGGATTAACTCCTGCTATTGCTATTGACCAAAAGACTACTTCTAAAAATCCTCGCTCAACAGTGGGTACTATTACAGAGATATATGATTATCTACGACTTCTATTTGCTAGGGTAGGGCGACAGCACTGTCATGAGTGTGGTAAACCTATCTCATCTATGAGTGCTTCTGATATTATAGAGGAGGTTTTAAAACTACCAAATGGTATAAAGCTTGTGATTATGGCTCCACTTGTCAAAGAGAAAAAGGGGAGTTTTGCTGATATGCTTGACTCTTTGAGACATAAAGGGTATGTTAGAGCTATGATAGATGGTGTAATGGTTAGACTTGATGAGGAGATAGAGTTATCTAAAACCAAAAAGCATACTATCAAAGTAGTTATAGATAGAGTGGTAGTCAAAGAGGAGAGCAGAGATAGAATAGGACAAGATGTAGAGAAAGCCCTAAAAGAGTCCTATGGTGAGGTGGAGTTGGAGATTTTAAACTACAAAGATTTTGGTATGGATAGAGAGCATATTCATTATTCTGAACATCTTGCTTGTTTTGATTGTAAACTCTCTTTTGAGCCACTTGAACCTGTCAGTTTCTCTTTTAACTCACCAAAAGGGGCTTGTCCTCTCTGTGATGGTTTGGGAATTCGATATGTAATTGACCTCAAAAAAGTAATCAATTCTGCTTTGAGTGTAGAGAAGGGTGCTGTTAAAATAATGTATGGTTTCAACAAAAGCTACTATACAAAATTCCTCAATGCCTACTGTGAGCAGAATGATATACCTATAGATATACCATATGATGAGTTAGAGAGTTATCAACAAAAATCTATACTCTATGGTGGTGGAAACCATGTTATCTTTACTTGGAAAAAGCACAAACTAACAAGAGAGTGGCCAGGTGTTGTGAAATTTGCTCATGATATGTTTACAGATGAGAAGGATATGTCTGAGTATATGACAGAGAAGGTGTGTGATAGATGCAAGGGGCATCGTCTCCGTCCGAGGTCTCTAGCTGTCAAAATAGATGGTAAGAATATAGCTGATATTATAGATATGTCTATAGAAAAGTCCTACCACTATTTTATAGATAGAGAGAATTTCTCTCACTTTACAGAGCAACAAAACCTAATAGCAGATTCTGTTTTAAATGAGATAAAAGAGAGGCTATTTTTTTTATATGATGTTGGGCTTACTTACCTAACTCTAAGTCGTGATGCTAGAACTATATCAGGTGGAGAGGCACAGAGGATTCGTATCGCCTCACAGATTGGTTCAGGGCTTACAGGAGTGATGTATGTACTTGATGAGCCTAGTATTGGACTACATGAGAGAGATACCAAAAAATTAATCCGTACACTTCGCTCTCTACAAGAGAAGGGAAACTCTGTAATAGTTGTAGAGCATGATAGAGAGACGATTATGTCAGCTGATTTTGTTATAGATATAGGACCTGGTGCTGGTCAGTTTGGTGGTGAAGTTGTCTTCGCAGGGAGAGGCAAACAGATGCAAAAAGCCAAAACTCTAACAGCAGAGTATCTATTTGGAGCAAAAGATATAGAGTACCCACACGATAGACCCCAAGAGGAGTGGATAGAGATAAATAGTGTTACTCTAAACAATATCAAAAACCTATCAGCTAAAATACCTCTAAAGAACTTCGTCTGTATTACAGGTGTAAGTGGAAGTGGAAAAAGCTCTTTGATTTTGCAGACTCTACTACCAGTAGCAAGAGAGGTTCTAAATCACGCTAGAAAAGTAAATAAGGTAGATGGAGTAGAGATAAATGGACTAGAGAAGGTTGACAAAGTAATCTACCTAGACCAAAGCCCAATAGGTAGAACCCCTCGTTCAAATCCTGCTACCTACACAGGTGTAATGGATGAGATAAGAAAACTATTTGCCAAAACAAAAGAGGCAGAGCTTAGAGGCTATAAGATAGGTAGATTCTCATTTAATGTCAAGGGTGGAAGGTGCGAAAAGTGTTCAGGTGATGGTCAAATAAAGATAGAGATGCACTTCTTGCCTG
>CAZSHP010000047.1:0-16649 GCA_964606545.1 uncultured Sulfurovum sp.
AAGCCATACTCTTGGCACTCGCCCCTGCCTCAACCACCACCACAGCCACCTCTGGATAGTTAGAGTTGGGGAATAGATTTCTGTGAATCTTGCCATAACCTACAATACCTGCTAAGATAAAAATGGCTAGGATTGAGATAATGAAATGGGTTTTTTTTAGGATTTTTTCTATTAGGGATAGGTCTTGATTGGGCATTTTGGTATCCTATTATTTTTTTTGTTTTAGTAGGATAGCGTATTGGGATTAACTGTGTGTGAATTGTTTTGCGACAGCCTTTCAGATTTGGTTTTTTGGTGGGCTGAAAGCACCACCCTACGGTTTTTTTTATGGTTGTGGGGTGGTTGGGGGATATTTGGTTTGTGGAGTTTTTTAGTTTACAGTTACATCTACTTGTGTACCTTCCCAGATACCATGTTTTGTACAGTAACCATGTGCTACTAATCTAAGCTTTTTTCCTGTAGGGATGATTGTAAATGTAGTAGTGTTGTGTGCTTTTGTATTTCCTAAAGCTCCTGGGATATAAGTAACTTGAGCTAATTTAGTCTCACCATTAAAAAGAGTTATTGATTCAATATAGTGGTCAAAATCATCAGGGTGAGTATACTCGTTACCCATCACTACAGTTACTTGAAATGGTTCACCTTTTGTTGCTGTATCTGCACAGTGGATAAATGGTGAGTGTCTATCTATAAGGTCTTTTTTTGCTTCTCTATCTACTTCGCTAATATCTACATACTTGTTAATTTTTGGCATGTTATTTCCTTTTATTATAATTTGTAATGCTAGTATATCATAAATAAGTTTAAATAGGATAAAAATTATCCGATTTAATCTCTATTTTAATTCATCTGTTAACTTTTTTGCCCACTTAGTCAATAGTTTTTTCTCATTTAGACTAAGTTTGGCTTGTGGGTGAGTCCATAGATAGTCAGGAAGAGGCATACGAATATATAGAGACTGAGGTAAGTTTTCCATAATTTTAAACTTTTTTTCTCTATTATAGCTTTTCCATATAGAAAAATTTACAACAACTCTACCATTTGATACATGATGTTTGGTATACCAAGATATAGGAGCTATATATGTGTACCAAGGGTAGATTATGGAGTTAGAGTGACAATCATAACATGCTCGTTTAAGTATCTGCATAACCTCTTTTGGTGCTTCTATCTCACTGCTATTATCAGTACTTAGAGTTGCTGGTGCATCCATCTGTATAGATTGAATGAGTAAAAATGGGATAAAAATCCATAGTAGTGTTTTTTTCATCATGCCATTTTAAAACACTAATCCACAATTTTTACTTAAAATCAAGTCACTATTTGATATTATTTAATAATTAATTAAGGAATTATAAAAAATGAGAGAATTTTTCACAATATCTATCTTGGCTATGGTACTAAATGCAGATATAGTTTTACCAAACAATTTTGAAACAGATTTTAATCAGACAATTACTAATGAAAAAGATAAAGTTATATATTATAGTGGTAAAGTAAATTTCAAACAAGAAAAAACCATCTTAGTAAATGAAAAAGGATTAGAGACAGAGATAAGCTCTAAACTTTTCAAGTGGAGTTATCTAACTCCTACTAAAAAAGAGGTCTGCACAGATGGACTTCAGCTAATAGTAATAGACCATGATTTAGAGCAGGTATCTAGGTATCTTATTGATGATGGTTTGGATTTGGAGGAGGTTCTAAAAGTTGCCAAAAAGATTAGTAATAGAGACTACACAGCATATTATAAGGAAGTTGAGTATCTAATCTCTGTGGATGAAAATAGTAGATTAAAGAGTATTTTTTATACAGATAATCTCGATAATAGAGTAAAAATTATATTTAAAAATATGCGTTATGATGATAAATCTTTTGATGATAGTAGCTTGGAGTGTGAAGAGCCAAAAGATTATGATATGATTGAGGGGTAGATTTTGGATAAAGTATTTGCTAATTTTAAGATGGATGCAGAGTTTTTTATTTTGATGAGTCTCTTTTTTGCTATCTCATTTTTAATTACAATTATTATCGTATATTTTTTATCAAAAATAAACTCACTAAATACAATTTTGGACCAAGCAAAAGAGATAGATGAAGCGAAAATAGCAAAAATATCGAGACTAGAGGGAGAGTTGGAGAGAGAGAGGTCAAAGAGTGCTGATTTGAGTCGGGAGCTTAAGTTTATAGCCAAAAATGAGCAGAGACTAAACAGTGCACTAGAGAGTGTAGATAATCTCCAAAGTGAACTCAAAGAGGAGACAGATGCCCATACAGAGGCTATGCATCGACTCAAAATAGACTTTAATCAACTAAGTGTACACTATGAACTACTCAATAATAGCTATACGAAGTTAGAGGAGAGTTATCAAAAAATTTTGGATAAAAATGAGAATTTAACAAAAGAGAATAATCAACTCCATACTCAACTAAGAGAGTTAGAGGTTAGAATCTATGAACAAGAGAAGCAGAACAGCGACAAAATGGAGATGATGAAAGAGCATCGCATGGAGCTAAAAGAGGAGTTTGAACTCCTAGCCTCTAAAGTAAATTTAAAAGAAAATTTCCATAATATGTAATAGAGTAATATAGATAATCTATAGCTGGTTGTAATTCAATAGAGTCATTTGGTATTTGTGTTAACATAGCTATTAGCATCATTAAATTTGCACTAGGTAAAAATAGAATACTAAAAGGCAATCCTGCACTTATAATATCTGTCTGTTTAGGGTGAAAAGTTGTAGTAACATTATATATGTGATGTACTACAGCATATCCCATAACACCCATAAGTATAGGATAGTATCTAGGGTTAGAGATATGGATTAATCCTATAACTATCATTCCCAAAGTAGAGAAAAAATATGGAGAGACATCAATAAGCCAATTTCCTTTTGTCTTTCCTCCCATAAATGTCATAAATCCACCAAGATGAGTATGTGCTCCTATTGAGACTATCTTATTAAAAGATAGCAGAGCAAATATAGTATGAGTGATTTCATGTTCAAAAACTACAAGCAGTCTACCCATTCTATTTTTAAATAGTATAAACCATATAACAAAATAGACTCCCATACCAATAAAAAAATTTTCATACCTAGAAAAATCTTCTATCATTACATATATTATTTTTAGAAATATAGTTCCTATATCCCATAAAAGAAAAAAAGATAGTATTGCGATTGGATATTTAAAAAAATTGATTATAGAATTAATCATTGAAGCTCCCCTTTGCTAGTATCATTAAGTATAACATATAAATTATAAATATATGTATATTGTGATTATACTCTAAAAAAAGTGTTAAATTTGATTAATATGTTATACTTCAAATAAATATATTACAAGGATATAACATAGATGAAAAAAATAGTAATGGGTATAGTTTTGACAGGTACAATATACGCAGGAGGACTTTTTTCTGTAGGTCATAAAAATATTAGTATAACAGCAGGAACTGATACAGCCTATGGTAATACTTATACAGTTATGGGGATAGATGCACACTACTTTTTGGTAGATAATTTTTCTTTGGGACTTTCGTATCAGACTTGGTTGGGTGATGACCCAAGTATCAATCAGATTACTATTCCTTTGACATATCATATACCATTAGATATAGGATTTCTTCCATATATTGGTGGATTTTACTCTCGAACTATGATTGGAGAGGATGAGAATTATGATTATGATGATTATAATAGTTATGGTGGACGAGTTGGTATCACTATGCAAACCTCTGCTAGTGCCTATATGTCTGTTGGTTGGGTTCATGAGGTTACTGAAAATGGAGATAATATATCTAGTAGAAGCTACCCTGAGGTCTCTGCTGGTATCTCATTTTAATTGATAAATGAACCAATGGTAAGTAGTTTGCAACTATTTTCCAATATAGCAACCTTTTTTACCATCTCTGTCATATCTCTATCATAAGAGATAAGCCCAAAACCCTTTATAAGTAGTAGATGGTCTGAACTCTTCTTGAAAAAAGTAGTTATCTCATAGGTAGCCCTCTTGTGCCAATCTGAGAAATCTTTTGGGTCATATATGACTACTTTGTTTAGTATTTGGTGACCATAGTAGTCTCTTGGTACTACCTCTTGATGAGATAGAGAGTAGGCTGTGGCGTATGGTGGCATAGTGTATGAGATATATTTTGCAGAGGGGAGTTGTCTATAGATTTTCTCATGAATTCTAACATCATGAGATGCCTCATTCCAACGATAATCTTTTGGTTTTGAGTAGTTTAGCTCTATAAAAGAGCTTTTGTCTACTCCATCATCTAGTATAGTCTCTTTTTTATTGATAATAAAAGAGTTAACTGTGGTCTTGGCAGATATAGAACCATGAAAGACACCAAAATAGTTCTTTTGAAACATAGAGTGAGAGATATGTTTTATCTGCTCAATAAGGTACGAATCCATAAATAATTACCTCTGCTTATTGTTATTTTTGGTATTATATCGTTTTATTGAAAGGTAATAGATGAATACTCCTCATATTCCTGTACTTCTTGATGAGGTATTAGATGGATTTTCAAATATAAGAGATGGTTATTTTGTAGATTGCACCTTAGGTTATGCAGGTCACTCCAAAGCTATGTTACAGAGGTATGACCATATTAAACATATAGGTATAGATAGAGATAATGAGGCTTTGAAATTTTCAAAAGAGAGATTAACCCCTTTTGAGAGTAGAAGCAGACTCTACAAGGGGACTTTTGCAACTATCTTTCCAAAATTAAAAGAGAGTCCAATTGTTGCTATTCTAGCAGATTTTGGGGTCTCCTCTTTACAGTTGGATAAGAGAGAGAGAGGGTTCTCTTTTGATAGTGATAGACTAGATATGAGAATGGATGCTACAGCAAAATTAAGTGCATATGAGGTTATAAACCATTATGACCAAGAGAGGTTAGAGTATATCTTGAACCACTATGGAGAGGTTCGTTCATACAGAAAAGTAGCAGGAGCAATTATTCAAGCTCGAAGCAAAAAGAGCATAGAGAGTGCCAAAGAGCTATCTGATATTATCTGCTCTGTTATCCCAAGAGGTGGCAAGATTCACCCTGCGACTTTGACATTTCAGGCTATTCGTATAGAGGTAAACAGTGAGCTTGGCGAGATAGAGGGGTTATTGGATGCTCTGGAGACAAAGGCAAAAGCAGGAGAGTTGGTAGGAGCTATAGTATCTCTGATAACTTTTCACTCACTAGAGGATAGATTAGTCAAAAAGAGATACAAAAAATGGACAACAGCCTGTATATGTGATAGCCATGCGATGAGATGTACCTGTGGTAAAAATCATAATTTGGGTAAAATGCTAAAGAGAAAACCTATTATAGCCTCAAAAGTAGAGCTGAAAATCAATACCCGTTCTAGGTCGGCAAAGTTGAGAACATTTCTATTTAAAGGATAAAATATGGCAAAAAAGGTGAAAAAGATGAGAAATGGTTTAAGAATCAAAAATGAAAATGGGGTAACATGGAGTATGTTTATAATTACTATTTTTTCTATGTCACTAGTGCTACTTATGACCCTACCAAATATCTATTTGGATAATCAAATTTACTATGAGAGTAGAGAGATAGCTCATTATCAGCATATTGTCAAGACTCTTAGAGAGGAGCAGATGATTATCAAGAGAAAGTTGGAAGCTGTTAAATATCAAGAGAATGTTTTGAGTCAAGAAGATGATTGACATAGACAAAGGTTAACAAAAAAAGCATAAGTTTACTACCTATTAGTTAAAATGGCACAAAATTTTCTAATAAAGGAAAAAATGTGAAACAGTATAATGTAGCCGTTGTTGGTGCAAGTGGTGCTGTAGGTGAAGAGCTTTTTAGGGTACTAGAGGAGCAGAACTTCCCTATAAAAAATCTTTTGCCATTAGCCAGTGCAAACTCAGCAGGAAAGAGAGTAGAGTTTGCAGGAAAAGAGTACAAAATAGAGGAACTCACAGAGAGAGTCTTTGATGGTAGAGAGATAGATATTGCCTTTTTTTCAGCAGGTGGTAGTATCTCTGCTAAGTATGCAAAATATGCTGTTGATGCAGGGGCTGTAGTTATTGATAATACTTCTCACTTTAGAATGATTGATGCAGTACCGTTAGTTGTTCCCGAAGTAAACCCTGAAGATATTGAGCTTTGGGAGGATACAGGGATTATTGCCAATCCTAACTGCTCCACTATTCAGATGGTACAACTACTAAAGCCACTTCATGACCTATATGGCATCAAGAGAGTAGATGTAAGCACATATCAAGCGACCTCTGGAGCAGGAAAAGCAGGAATGGAGGAGCTAGTGCGACAGATGCAGGATTTCTTTGCGTTTAAACTAGATGAGAGTGAAGTTAAAGCGTTTACTCATCAGATAGCACTAAATGTCATTCCTCATATAGATGTACCTCAAGAGAATGGATATACAAAAGAGGAGATGAAGATGGTCAATGAGACCAACAAAATAATGCACTCCGATTTTGCTGTAAGTGCTACTTGTGTGCGTGTTCCTGTACTACGAAGCCACTCTGAATCTATCACTATAACCTTTGAAGAGGGAGTTAATGTAAGTGTGGATATGGCTCGAAAAGCTCTAGGAGAGTTTGAAAATGTCACAGTAGTTGATGATATAGCAAACAACAAATACCCTATGCCAATAACTGCCACTGATACTGATGAGACCTTTGTAGGGAGAATTAGAAAAGATATTTACGCTCCAAATATACTACATATTTGGGGTGTTGCAGACCAAGTGAGAGTAGGAGCTGCTACAAATGCTGTTCGAATCGCTCAAAAATGGATAAAGTTGGAGCCATAAGATGATAAAATTAATAGAGCAGATATTTGAAGGGTTTCTTTGGAATAGTAGGTTTTTTGTACTCTTTGCAGTTATCTTTTCACTACTTGGAGGGATTGCACTATTTATTGTAGCTAGTGTTGATATTTGGGGAGTTGTAACAGATGTAGTCTCTACCTATATCAACCACTTGCACCCTGAAAATTTTCATGAAAATATTGTAGGTGGTCTAATTGGAGCTATCGATTTATACTTGATGGCAATTGTAATGTTTATTTTTAGTTTTGGTCTATATGAGCTATTTATATCAGAGATTGACCCAGCAAAGAGAAAGGGAGCATCTAAGATATTGGAGATACACTCACTAGATGAGCTAAAAGATAAACTAGCAAAAGTTATTGTAATGGTACTAATTGTAAACTTCTTCCAAAGAGTACTACATACAGGATATAGTGGAGCGTTGGAGATGTTATATTTTTCAGGTTCTATTTTGGCTCTATCATTAGGGCTTTATTTTTTACATAAAGGTGGAAAACATTAATGAGTAAGATTTTTGTAGATGCGTGTCTTGGCAAAGAGACACCATACACTCCTGTTTGGATGATGAGACAAGCAGGACGATATTTGCCAGAGTATATGGCAGTTAGAGCAGAAGCAGGGAACTTTCTAAATCTCTGCCACACCCCCGAAAAGGCAGCAGAGGTCACAATCCAACCACTAGATATTGTTGGGGTTGATGCAGCGATTCTATTTTCTGATATTTTGGTTATCCCTGATGAGATGGGAATGGATTTGGAGTTTATCAAAGGTTTTGGACCCAAATTTAATGACCCTATCAAATCACAAGAGGATTTGGATAGACTAACAAAAGGCAAAGAGGCATCAGATAGATTAACCTATGTCTATGATACTATCAAAATTCTAAGAAAAGAGCTAGATGAGAGAGGTGACAATAAAGCACTAATTGGATTTTGTGGCGCACCTTGGACTTTGGCTACCTATATGATAGAGGGTCAAGGAACAAAAACCTATAATATCTGTAAAAAGATGATGTATTCAAATCCCAAGCTACTTCACAATATCCTAAGAGAGGTAACAGAGGTAGTAAAATACTATATGGAGAGTCAAATAGAATCAGGTATAGATGTAGTTCAAATCTTTGATAGTTGGGCAAGTGCAATTGAACCATCCAAATATGATGAGTTTAGTTGGAAATATATGGTAGAGATTGCCGATTATCTCAAATCAAAATATCCTGATACCCCAATTATTATGTTCCCAAAAGGTGCCTCTGCATTTGTAGAACAGGGCTTGGTCTATGGAGACTTTGATGTATTTGGTGTAGATTGGGGAACTCCAATGGAGTTAGCCAAGAGAAAACTAGGTGATAGATATGTTCTCCAAGGCAATATGGAGCCTTGTAGGCTATACTCAAAAGAGGCAACTACAGAGTGTGTTGCATCACTAGCCGAAACTATGAAGGATGGACGACATATATTTAATCTAGGACATGGAATCTTACCTGATGTTCCTGTGGAGAATGCTATTCATTTTGTAAAAGAGTGTCAAAGAGTATCAAGAAGAGATTAGGTTCTATTTAATATAGATTAGTATATTATAATACTAATCTACCACATCAATCCAAATGATTTTTACAACCCCTATAGATAACTAGATATAATCATCCAAAAAGTAAAAAGAGAGAAAATAATGAGTGAATTTCTAAACAGTATAGAGCAATATCCAAAGGGGCATCCTCTACAAGTATATACACAAGAGAATATTTTAATAAGAGAGCTTATATCCAAACTACAAGACAACTATGGTCATCTAGGAGAGTTTTCCAAACTTTTTGAGCAATTAGCCACAGTAGAGAGACATTTGGAGAGAAAAGAGAATCAGCTTTTACCATATCTCGAACAGTATGGCAAAATAAAAGAGAGTCAATCCGTTTGGAAATCTCAACACGATATTAGAAATGAGTTAACTGTGTTGAGAGCTTTTATCGGTACAAATTATATACCTAATATTAGAAGACATAGCCTAAATCTCTTTTATGAACTAGAGAAGATGATAGAGATGGAGGAGCAGATACTCTTTCCTATGGCTTATAAATTACTGACTCAAGATGAGTGGATAGCTATGAGGGAAGGAGAGAGTGAGATAGGTTGGATGATAGAGACTCCTCCTCCTTATTCTCCATATATCCATCCTAGCCAAGATACAAAAAAGAGAAAACTACCTTTTGGAGTGGAAGACAAGATATATTATGATGAGGGATATTTAACTCCTGAACAGGTCAACTCTATATTTAAAATCCTACCTGTAGATATTACCTATGTCAATGAAGATGACCAAGTTGTTTTTTATAATAGAGGAGATGAGAGAGTATTTCCAAGAAGTGCAGGAATTATCGGTAGAGAGGTCAAATTCTGCCATCCACCCAAAAGTGTTGACCAAGTCCTAATGATACTAGAGGCATTCAAAAATGGAACACAAAACAAAGCAGAGTTTTGGATAGAGTTCAAAGGTAGATTTATACATATTAGCTATTTTGCTGTTCGAGATGAGGAGAAGAACTATAGAGGAGTCATTGAGATGAGTCAAGATGTAACTGATATTCGAGGGTTAGAGGGAGAGAAGAGACTTCTCGATTGGGATTAGAAAACCCTCAAATGTCTAATAATATATCTCATAATCTCAACCTTATCATCAAACGCTATATCTTGTGGTAGACTCTTGTTATCCTTCACTATAGGAGGATTCATATCAAAAGGCTCTACTATAACAAGAACCTTGCCATTAATCTTGAAATAGTATCTATTAACTCCACACCCCTCTGCACCTATAACATTTTTATATCCTCTCAATCCATATAGATTAACCTTTTTTACAAATCCTCTAGTATCTTTTGCAAACCAACCTCTCGTAGTCACACTATCATATACTGTAAGGTCATTTGATTTATCATCATAAAAAGCATCTAATAGACTATAATAGACCTTTAATCTTATATCAAAACGAGTTATCTCATCCAAAAGTATAGGTTCATCTCTCTCATCACACCCGCTATAGTGTTCAAAATCTATCTTGTCTGTTATATGAAGCCAACCATCCTTATGTTTAACTGCATTTAAAAATGAGGGATAGATTACTACTAAATCCTCCGTCACAGATGCTTCGTACTCTTCATATAATTTTAGATATTTTGCTTTGACCCAACCGTTATAAAAACCCTCTGAAAAACCTAGACGAACCGAGACCCATAGATTTTTTCCAATTTTTTTCAAAATATCTCTATCATTAGTAGTTAAATTTTTTGCATCATAAGGGATATGGTATAGAGATTTACTTCGAGAAGTGGGTTTTTCTCTTAAATTTAGATAGTCATTAGAGGCTACATTTGTCACACAAAGAGCTATATCTCCAACTCCATCTATATGTTTAGAAAAATCAATTTTAGCATTTAATGAAACTGTTATCAAAAGTAGTAAAAGTATATTTTTCATATTTTTTCTCCTTTTATTCAATATCATATCTAATATATAATGAAGAAAGTATTAAAATCAGTCAAGTTTCAAATTGTGACAAAAATACTCTATAAACACCACCAATAAGTGTTACATTGTGAAAATTATGCGTTAATTTTTACATCTATTAATCAAAGTTAATAAAATGTAAAACTGTAGTAGTGATATAGAGTTTACTTAATATAATCTTTTTAAATTATATTAGTAATTATATTCAATAATTCTTAAAGTAATCTTATCACTTTAACTCACCCCAAGAGTCACCAATAGAGACTGAACAGACCAAAGGAACATATAAATCTATAATATTTTCCATTATATACTTAAGTCTGTTAGCAACCTCATCAACAATACTCTCTTCTATCTCAAATATCAACTCATCATGTATCTGTAGAAGCATCGCCCCATCAATCTCATTATCAACCATATATCCCTCTATCTCTATCATTGATAGTTTTATCAAATCAGCAGCACTCCCTTGGAAAACTGTATTTATTGACTCCCTCATAAATGCAGCCTTCTGCATACCATTAGCATTCTCATAATCAAAAATTCGTCTTCTACCTATAATTGTCTCTACAAAGCCTCTCTCCTTGACCTCATCTTGTATCTGAGATAGAAACCCCTGTACTGTAGGAAAAGAGGCAAAGTAGTTCTCTATAATCTCTTTTGCCTCTGCACGAGAGATACCTAACGCTTCGGAGAGCTTCTTCTGCCCCATACCATAGAGAATACCAAAGTTTACAGATTTGGCAAAAGCTCTTTTGGATTTAGCCTCCTCCTCTCCAAATAGTCTAATAGCTGTTGCTGTATGAATATCTAACCCAGAGATAAATGACTCGACCAAAGCTTTATCTCTGGAGAAGTGTGCTAGAAGTCTAAGCTCAATTTGAGAGTAGTCGATACTAACCAATTTATATCCACTCTTGGCAATAAAAGCCTCTCTAACACTTCTACCCAAAGGGGAACGAACAGGGATATTTTGCAGATTTGGCTCTCTTGAGCTTAATCTTCCAGTCGCTGTACCTGTCTGTAAAAAAGATGTGTATACACGACTCTGCTCATCACTTTTGGCAAGTTTTAGAAGTGGGTCAGCATAGGTAGAGAGAATCTTCTGAACTGTTCGATACTCCAGTATCTTTGGTATAACCTCATGCTCACCTATTAGAGATTTTAAAACTTTCTCATTGGTACTATATCCTGTTTTTGTCCTTTTCCCACCTTTGAGTCCTAAATGTCCAAAGAGAACATTGCCTAATTGTTGAGTAGATTTGATATTAAACTCTGAATTTGTAACTCGATATATCTCTAAAGTTAACTCTCCTATAGTATCTGTTAACATCTTTTTTAGATTTTTTAACCTATCTCTATCTAGTTTAATCCCTCTCTGCTCCATCGCTATCAAAACATTGATAAAGGGATATTCCACCCTCCTAGCCTCATCTTTTAGATGTCCAATAGAGGTCAAATCCATAGCCTTATCTAGTTCAAAATAGAGCTTATAGGTCATCCAAGCATCCTCTCCTGCATAAAATGTAGCTAACTCTATATCTACATTAGCAAAAGTTTCACCCTTTTTAACTAGCTCTTTAAATGGTTTCATCTCATATCTAAAAAACTTTTTTGCCAAAATATCCAATCCAACTTTTGTCCCTGAATTTAACAACCACGCCATAATCATAGTATCTGCAAATGGTACTATCTCATCTATACCGTGTTGATAATAGAGCAAAGATAGGTCAAATTTTAGATTTTGTCCTACTACTCTAGCTCTAAGAATCCTCTCTATCGCCTCTATGGCATCTCCTATTTTTACCTGCTCTGTTACACCTAAATAGTGGTGAGCTATAGGTATATAGTATGCTTTTTGAGCATCCATAGCAAAAGAGAACCCAACTATTCTATCCTTTTTAGTATCTAAACCCATTGTCTCTATATCAAATGCAACTATAGTCTCTGGAGTAATCATATCTACTACCTCAAATAGTCTCTCTCTTGTATCTAGGGTTATAGCCTCAAAAGCAGATGAGTTTTTTTTAGGCTCTTCATCTATTATCTCATCATATATCATACCAACCTGAGCCTTTTTTATTGCCTGTTTCATCTCGTATCTATTAAAATCATCTATTAGACAGGAGAGATAGTTCTTCTCTTCAAACTCAAAACTATCCAAATCAAAATCTCTAAATATATCTGTTCTCATCTCAACTAACTCTCTTGAGAGAAAAGCACTATCTTTACCCTCTATTAAGAGTTTTTGTGTTCTAGCTGTTCCACAGTTTTTAATATCAGCATATATAGCCTCTAGTGTGTGATATTTATTGATAAGCTTAGATGCACCTTTTTGTCCAATCCCCTTGACCCCGGGAACATTATCAGAGCTATCTCCAACTATTGCCTGAAAATTTACAAAGTCTCTAGGATAAACCCCAAACTTATCCAAACACCCCTGCTCATCTATCTCTTTTTTCTTTATAGAGTCATACATCACCACCTTGCCATCATCTATCATCTGATATAAATCTTTGTCATGAGAGACTATACGAACTTTTAACCCTCTCTCTTTTGCAAACTTAGTCACAGTCGCAATCACATCATCTGCCTCATAGCCCTCTTTTGAGATATTGGCAAACCCCATCTCTCTTATCCACTCTATCGCTACAGGCAACTGTTTAGTCAAATCAGCTGGAGGAGTATCACGATTGGCTTTGTATTGTGGATATATATCCGAACGGAATGTTTTGCCTTTGGAGTCAAGAGCAAAAACAATATAATCTGTATCATGGTCTCGTCTCAAACTATCTATGAGGTTAATAAATCCTGTAAGCAGACCTGTAGGAAAACCATCCGAATTTTTTAGAGGAGGAAGAGCAAAATATGCACGAAAAAAGAAGCCAAATGTATCAATAATTGTAATTGTTTTCAAAGTAATACCTAATTTTTTAGAGGGATTTTACCCTATTATGAGTTATAGTCTAATTTAGTTATATTATAAAGTAACATTTAATTACTTATGTTATAATTATTTTTTAAAATAAAATTAATATGGAATAAAATATGTTAAAATCAACTTATGACCCATACCTAGATACGGTAAGGAGAAGTCTAAAAGATAAACAGTACAAAATCCTAATAGAGCAACAGAAAAAGAGAGAAAAGTGTGCCGAAGCACCAAAAAGTTTTTTTTCACAAAAAATTAATCTATACGACTATACCAACTTATCAGAGAGTGTTCTAAATACTATTTTACTCTCAACCTTTGTACTTTTACCATATATTACAGGTATTCTATTTATATTCCTTGTGATAGCAAAGGCAAACTTTGAGACATTTGCTGATATAAAAGTGGACAAATACTTCATCTACTGGTCTGTAGGATATGAAGTTTTGGCATTTATATCAATAGTAGCTATCATCAAATCTGCAATAACTTTTAAGAGGAGGTAACAGCCTCTATTCCCTCTAATCCTCCTAAAACAATCCCTACTCCTATATCTTCATCTATCTGATAGTCTCTAGGATTAATCCTAGCCACAAAACCACCAAACTCTCTAGCTGTACTCTCACTCTCATAACGAACCGTAGGAATATGCTCTCCAGCTCCAATCTCAATAATTGCCAAACTGTAACTATTTCTCTCTATATTTGCTTTGAAATCATCGAAGTTTGATGCCTGTTCATTGCTCCTATGACTATCCCATCCCCAATCTCCAAACATTAAAATATTTGGTCTAGCCACACTATGACACTTTGGACATTTAGGAAGATTTAGAGCCTTGAAGCTTTTCATCTCTACCTCTACATTCTCATGTTGAGCAGAGTAAATCTCTTGATTACAAGAGGTGCATTGAAAATGGTGTATACTACCATGACACTCATAGATTCGCTCCTCATCAAATCCTGCCTTTTGAAACTGTCCATCTACATTAGAGGTAAAGATAAAATAGTCCTTTTTAGTAGCTACTAACTCTTTGAGTAGATGAAACCCATTATGAGGAGTAGTAGCACGATATAGATTTAGACGATGACCATAAAAAGCCCAAGCTAGATGAGGATTGGTCTCAAACCATGCAGGATTAGCCATATCTATAAAACTATAACCAAAATCTCGTATAACAGGATAGGCTTCCCAAAACCCCTCATCTCCCCTAAAATCAGGCAAACCACTATCTACTCCCATACCTGCACCTGCTGTTATGAGAATCGCATCTGCATTTTCTATCTGCTCTTTTGCTTTTTTTATTTTACTATCCATTTTTTTCTCCAATAAAGACTAAAGATATTATACAAAAACAAAATTGATTTAATCTAAAATAAAAATCCCTCTAGTGACAAAACAAAATTCCTCTAGTGCTAAAAACCTATTGTTTTGAACTCTATCTTGATGTTATAATCACCAAAATTAACAGCAAGGATAGAGCATGAAAAAAGTCGTCTTAATTACGGGTGCAACATCAGGTATGGGTAGAGTAACAGCCTCCTATTTGGCAAATAATGGATATATAGTCTACGCGGGAACAAGAGAGAGAGATAAAAAATCAACAACAAATATAACCTCTATCTATTTAGATGTAACCAAAACAGACTCAATCAAATCAGCAATCAAAGAGATAATAACAAAAGAGGGTAGAATAGATGTACTTGTCAATAATGCAGGTTATGGACTACTAGCAACCATAGAGGATGGTACAGATGAGGAGATTTTCAACCAATTTGATGTCAATGTTTTTGGTCTTATCCGAGTAACAAGAGAGGTTCTACCTCATATGAGAGAGGCAAAGAGTGGAGTAATTATAAATATCAGCTCATTTTTGGGAAAGATGGGACTACCTCTTTTGGCACACTACAACGCTTCAAAGTATGCTGTAGAGGGGATTGTGGACTCATTGAGATTCGAAACTCTACCCTATGGAGTGAGAGTTCATTCGATTCAATCAGGACTATTTGGCACAAATTTTGTAAAAAAAGGGTTAGTAGCCAATACCAAAACAACTAGCCAAGAGTCACCATACATAGATTTAGTATCACACTTTGTACCAATTGTAGCAAAAGCAATAAACGAGGGACCAAATCCACAACCTATTGCAGATGCTATTCGAGAAATTATAGAGAACAGAGATGCTGATATTTTTATACCTGTAGGAGTTGAGGCTACCACATTTATACCTATGAGACGAGAGATGAGTGATAAGGATTTTGAAAACAGAGTTAGAGAGACTTTTGAGTTAGATTAATTATAAATGAAATATGATACAATATCAACAATAAATTTATAAAAAAAGAGATTTTAATAGAAAAATGAACATAATATTCGGTCCTATAAACTCCAGACGATTTGGTAAATCACTCGGAGTTGACCTAAGCCCAAGTAAAAAGCAGTGCAATTTCGATTGTCTATACTGTGAATTAGAACCTTCAATGACAGTAAATGAGTATAGTGAAGTAGTTTCTGAAGAGGAGGTTATAACAGCAATAACAAAAGCACTTCAAGAGCATCAGGATATAGATGTTTTGACTATTACAGCAAATGGAGAGCCAACGCTTTATCCATATCTATCGGAGTTAATGGATGAGATAAACAGGATAAAAGGCTCTATCAAGACCCTAATACTCTCAAACTCTGCGAAGATTTCAGAACCAAAGACCCAAGAGGCATTGATGAGGTTTGATACGGTAAAATTGTCGCTTGATTGTGCTACTCCTCGTTGTCTAAAACGATTGGATAGATCGCATGAGGGTATAACTATTGATGGTATTAAAAAGGGGATGTTGAGCTTTAGAGAGAAGTTTACAAATCCACTTATTATAGAGATATTGATGGTCAAGGGGGTTAATGACTCTATTAAAGAGATTGAGGCTCTAAATGAGTATCTATTGGAGCTAAAACCTACTAGAGTAGATTTAGGTACTATTGATAGACCTCCTGCTTATGGTGTTAAACCTCTAAGCTATGAGAAGCTAAGAGAGGCTACACTGCTTTTTGATAGTGCTTTGCCTATATATATTGCTACTCGCAAAAAAGTGACTGGTAAACCCTCTGCTTATAGTAAATATGAGATTTTGGAGACTATCAAAAAACGACCCTTGACACAGGATGATATAGATGTTCTTTTTGATAATGAGAGTAAACAGAGAGTTCAAGATATGCTCAAGAGTGGTCAACTTAGATTATCAAATAGTAGTGGATATGATTTTTTTGTTATTTAAGTCAAAATTATCGAAAAACTCTTGACATTTGAGAGTTTTTTGTCTATAATCGCACTCCAATTTAATTGGTATCTGTTCCGAATTAGCTCAGCGGTAGAGTAGGTGACTGTTAATCACTTGGTCG
>CAZSHP010000048.1:0-16537 GCA_964606545.1 uncultured Sulfurovum sp.
TTTGGTATCTCTATGGCAATCTTGGGTAAATGTCCAGGTACAGGACCTGTATCTATAGCAGAGGGTCGTATAGATGTTTTAGTCGGTGCTATTGGTGGTCTCTTTGGTGGACTTCTCTTTACACTATATTATGATGATTTTTTCAAACCACTAATGGGTGAAAGTTCAGGAACTACCATTCTACCCGATTTTTTTAAAGGATATGAGGATATGACAGCCCTAATATTTGGTATTCTTGTAATCCTAATAGCTATAGCTATTCCCAAAATAGAGCTGTTTGATGAGGCTGATTTATCTCAACTTCCAGATGAAAATAGACCTGATAAAAAGATAAAATAGTTTTTTAGGCTATTTTAAATCAAATTTGTAGGGATTTCATCCCTACGATATAAAAAACCTACTCATGAACCAAGCTCCACTCTCCATGATACTCATCATAAAACTCCTCAACCTCATCAGATGGCATCGGTCTAGCTATACCATAGCCTTGAGCTCTATCACAACCCAACTCTAACAGAGCAGGAAGATGCTCCCTACTCTCTACACCTTCAGCTATAACTAAATACCCAAAAGCTTTTGCTAATTGTATAGAGGCATCTACTATAGAGTGGTCTCCCTCATCTTTTAACATACTCATTACAAAACTTTTATCTATCTTGATACTATCTACTCTAAATTTTTTGATAGAAGCTAGAGTTGAGAACCCTGTACCAAAATTATCAAGTGCTATTCTAAAGCCTAATTTTTTAACCTCCTCTAATTCACTCTCATCTAGGTTAATATCTTTCATAGCTATATTTTCAACAATCTCAAAAACTATTCTATCAGGCCGAACAGATGGGTGTTGCTTTAGCAGTATTTTCAACATAGATACGAAATCGCTAGACTCAAACTCATTGGAACTTATGTTTATACTTATTAGAAAATCATAACCATCCAATAACCACTTTTCATATTGAGAAAAGACACTATCTATAACCCACCTTCCAAGATAACAGATTATCTCGGAGTTATCCAATATATATGGTAAAAAGTTATCTGGAGTGAGTAGACCACTCTGTGGGTGCTTCCATCTTATAAGTGATTCAAAAGCTACTATCTCAGAACTTTTAATATCTATAACAGGTTGATAGTATAAAATAAACTCTCCTCTATCTATTGCACTCTTTATCTCTCTGCTTTTTTGAGCCTTTATTTTAAATTTTGACTCCTCATCAGCATCAAAAAATGAGTATGTTTTTTTTAACTCTTTGGCAGAGTACATAGCTTTGTCTGCTTGTCTAAATAGAGCATCTGCTGTTATAGGATTGGACTGTGGAAAATGAAATGTAATACCTATACTAAAAGAGATAGAAATAGTATGCTCTATACCATCATCATCTACATAGAGTACTGGTTCCAAAAAATTTTCCTCCAATCTCTTTAAAAAACTCAATATATGGTTATGCTCTTTGAGGAAACCTATAGCCACGGCAAACTCATCTCCACCAAATCTAGCAACTATATCGCCTTTTCTTATCGATTTTCTTAAGTTTTCAGAGACCTTTTTTAATACGACATCTCCTGCTTCATGACCATAGGTATCATTAATAGGTTTAAACTTATTCAAATCTATAGCCAGAAGAGCCACAGACCTATCCTCTCTAACACTACGATGTATAAGCTTCTCCAAGTGAGAAAAGAATAGTCCACGATTTGCTAAACCTGTTAGCTCATCATGTTGAGAAGCAAACTCCAAACTCTTTTTATAACTCTTCTGCTCTCTCTCCTCATTCAGACTATTTACTATATCCTCCAACGCTTCAAACATCTGTTTTGACTCTAAAGGCTTGAGTATATACTTATCTATACCCATATTTATAGCTTTTTTTAGATACTCTATCTCATTATATCCTGTAAAGAGAGCTATTCTTTGGTTTGGATTATATCTCTTTATCTCTCTGCTCATCTCTAATCCATTCATATTGGGCATAGATATATCTGTCAATACTATATCAGGGGTCTTCTCCTGATATAGTTTAATACCCTCTACACCATCACTTGCGACAAAAATCTCTTTAAAATATCTTCTAAGTACACTTTTGACTATATTTTGTGTTAAAGTATTATCTTCGACATATAGTATTGTAAAATCATTCATTAACATAAACATACTCTCTTAATTTAGGATAGCCTTATTATACCATATATAATATAAATTATTAAATTTAAACAAATTTAAGTAGTATCTCTTTTAACTTTTTTATACTCATAGGCTTAGATATATAATCATCCATACCAAATCCAATATACTTCTCTCTATCACCCTGTAGAGCATTTGCAGTCAAAGCGATAATTGGTATATGTTTTTTGTTGTGTTCTATCTCAAAATCAAGAATATTCTCTGTAGCCTCTATACCACCCATTATAGGCATCTGTACATCCATAAAAATAATATCACAACTATTCTCTTTTCTAAATTTTAATGCTTTTTCTCCATTATCAACAACTATAACCTCTATACCAAACCTATTTAAAATGCTCTTTAGAAGCTTCTGATTTATTATATTATCCTCTGCTATTAATGCTCTTATACCATCAAAATGTGTAGAGGATATTTTAGCTTTTGGTAGACTCTCTTTTTTATCACTAGTAAGTATCTCCAATGACTTCGTTGTTCGACTAAAATTAACAGGCTTATATAAAAAACCATCTATTTTATCTTTTACCTTTAATAACTCCTGTTTTCTATTGTCTTCTACAATAAGCACTAATTTTAATGGAAGCTCCAAAAATGGGTCAATCTGCCCCTCTTTATCAAAACAGGCATAATCTACAAAGAGAAGGTTAGGTAGAGAGGATTTTGGTAAATCCAATAACTCCTCCATATTATAAATATTAAACTCTGCCCCTTGATACTCTACAAAACTTTTTAAGCTCTTATCTACTCTTCTGTTCCCAATAGGAGGTATATACCCTATTTTATATTGAATCAAATCTAACTTCTCTCTCTTTTTTGTCTCTTTTAGCTTCTCAAAAGCTATAGAGAAGAAGAATATAGAACCCTCCCCTACACTACTTTCAATATCCAATTTACCACCCATTCTTTTGATAAATTGACTAGCTATACTAAGCCCTAAACCTGTCCCACCATATTTTCTACTTGTACTAACATCTGCTTGAGAAAAGGCATCAAATATCTTACTCTTCTCTTTGGCTGTTATACCTATCCCTGAATCCTTAACTGCGAACTTCAAAACGGCATCCTCTTTGGTCTGCGAAATCTGTAGTATAGAGATTTCAATATCTCCACCATTAGGTGTAAATTTAATTGCATTACTTATCAAATTTGTCATGACTTGAGATACTTTTGTAGGGTCACCAAATAACTCCATAGGAATATATGGGTCTATGGAGATTTTTAGTACTATGTTTTTCTCTCTAGCCTGTGCTATATGTGTATCAATAGTGGCTTCGAACTTCTTAATAGGGTCAAATGATATACTCTCCAAATCAATTTTTCCTGCCTTTATCTTTGAAAAATCCAAAATATCATTCACTATTTTGATTAAATTATTAGAACTATCCTCTATAATAGATACCATCTCCTTTTGGTCATCAAATAGAGGTGAATCTTTTAATAATTTGGTAAAACCCACTATACCATTAAGAGGTGTACGAATTTCATGAGACATATTGGCTAAAAATTGGTCTTTTGCTCGGTTAGGCTCTTTGATTGCATTTGCTAAAAATTTATAAATCTCTATAGAGTCATTTCTCTGTAGTATCTCTTTTATCTCTCTCTTTTTACTCTCATCTAAATCAATCTCTATATCTCTTAGAGTATCTTTTAAAAAGAGTCTATCTCTATTAATATTAGTCAAAATATGCAAAATTGCTAAGAGAAGCAGAAGCAGAATAACAACAAGAAGAGATATAAAAATATACTTATTCATCTCTCTCTCTCTACTTAGAAGCTTTTTTTCTAAAGCGATTGAATCATCATCAATTAGTATAGTTCTCGCATCTTTAATCCTCTTTTTCATTGGATTAACTGTCTCTAACCACTCCTCAATAGATACAGAGTACTCCCCTTTTTTTGACTCTATAAAAATCTGAACCCTCTTTTCAGAACCAATTTTAGAAAAAGTCTCTGGATTTAATACATCATGAACCTTAACATCTATCTCTCTAACATTAGATGATATGAAGTTTGGGATAACCCTATTTGCCAAAAGAGCATTCCAATAGAACAAATCTTTGCTATCCATCTTTTTTGACTCTATCAAAACAGAGGCTAAAAAACTACTCTCCATATTAATATTATCTCTTAGATGAATCAGTTTAATCTCATCTGATAAATTATCAGAGTATAGTATATTTTTCATATAAGAGAGTAATCTTTGGGTTATCTTCTTTTGATATAACTCAAACAGAATAGTCAAATAGTCAGAATCCAAAGAATCAACTCTACTACGAATATCTTTTAACTCTCTCAATAGAGGAGTCAACTCCTCTCTACTCAATATCCCATCTCTACTCTTTTTAATCAAACCATCTAACTCTATCCGTGCCTTTTTGAGTTGATTCATACTATCATCATTTTTTCTACCAATATAGATAGCTGATACCAATCTCTCTTTTTCAACTCCCTCAAGCAGACTGTTTAGAGTAGAAAAAATCTCTCTATTCTCCACCTCCATCTCTATTCTCTGATACTCTCTGTAGATACCATAAGTGAAATAGGATAAAACACCCAATATTATCACCATACAGAAAATAAAAAAATATGATATACTTCTATCATCTAATAGTCTCACTTAAACCTCCTTCCTATAGATTCTTTTTATGATACTGCTCTATATCCTTAAGTAATTTTTTAATATGCTCTGTTGAACCAAGTAGCAGATATGGGATAGAGTACTCATCCATTCTGACTAAAATATCTCTATTTATTCTCCACACTCTATTAACCTCTTTTAGCTTTTTCTCCAACTGATATGGATACCTATATATATCTATCTCTCTTATATTATCATCTATATCTTTTATAGCCTTCTGCATCTTCCTATAGTTATTTTTTCTATTTAAGCCAATCTGAAATGCCATATAGTATTTACTAGCTCTCTCAATTAGATACTGTATCTCTTTGCTCTGCATTAGCATCTTCTCCTCTTCAGAGAACTTATACTTATGCTCTTTTGCTATAGATTTAGCCCCTTCAAGCAAAACTTCACTATATTTTAGAATCAATCGTGCATTTGACTCATTTGTCTTCTGATTTGGTAACTGCTTAATCTGCTCTATTCGGTAGGTAAAGTAATCAAGTATATTTTTTGTATGAGTATCTGTTGTTGTATCTGCAATGTCTGCTACAAAAAATTGAAGATTATTTATATTTTTAGATAGTTGATTTTTGAGCAGAGTATCTGCTGGTTTATTGTAAAAAAAGAGATAATCTGTGGCAATCTTTTGACTAAGATATTGAATATTTTCTGTAGCTTCAATAATCGTAACATCTCCTCTCGTCGAACAGTATGTCGACTCAAACAAACTCAAAACAGCAGTTATAATATAGAAGAAATTTCTCATCTTATCCCCCTCTTTACTATTTATATTTAGCTATATATAATTTTGTTACATCACTCATTATCTTGCTAATATCGTCAGTTGCATCGAGAACTATTTGAGGCAACTCACGACCATTATAAAGTTTATGAGAAATCTTCCATAACTTATCTATCTTTTTCAACTTTTTTTCGATAGATTTTGTATTTCCTTTGCTTTTCATTAACTTCTGATGATTACTCTTGAAAAGCTTTATACTTTCACTTAGCTTCTCTTTTGAACCCTTGATGTCAGATTTATATGCTATATAATATTTCGCTATTCTCTGTGCCAATATCTGCTGTTGACCAGATGTGGTAATAGAATCAAATGCCTCTTTTTTGAGACCTTTTCTAAGAGATGAAGCTACACTCCTACTTGAGCCTAAAACCGACTCACTTAGATTCAAAATTGACTTAGCACTCTTTTGACTAAATGGCTTTTTAGACAGACTCTTTAGACTACTACTCTTTTTTATAAAACTTGTAACTTTAGCACTTTTAGTCAAAGAGTTTATCTCTCTATATACTTTTTGAAAATCTCTCAATGCACTGTTTAACTGTCTCTCTGCATCATCTATTCCAATTTTATTTACCACACAGAGATAAGCCTTTGCTACTCGTTGCGATAACATCGTCTGTTGATTGATTATATTTATCAGTTCTACATCCTTCGCATTCGCTACTACTGCTTTGGAAAATAGTATATTGATTAAAAAAAATATAATGACAATCTTACTATTCAATCTCTTCATATCTTGCTCCTTAGTACTCTTCCAAGTTTCTAAAATTTGTCAATATATAGAGAAAGGTCGAGAAGATTTTCAAACTTACTCACCCTCTCTATGAATAGTATTATACCTAAATTTTTAACATTTTTTGTGTAATTTTGTAAAATTTGGTTAAATTTATAAATATTGGTAATTTTTTATTTTAAGGTCGTATGCTTTTAATTGTTATTATCTATTCTATTGTTATATCAGTTTAACACCATACAATATAATTAATTTCTTAAAGTTTCAATATAAAAAAAAATTTAATTTATTTTGTAAATTTTAAAATACTACACAGTTTAAACACAATTCTTTTGCTATAATAACAGTGTGAGAGTCAAATTTTCCCCCTTTTTCCCCCATTTGACTCTCATATAGTATTAGCTTCACCTTTTTATACATAACATTCTCCCAAATATCATGAATACAAAACACTTGAAGCTATTACACTTAAATATCTCTTTAATGAAAAAACCACCTACCATCATAAGGAATAAGTATATCAATAAAATTTCTCCAAGCATCTACAGAGAATAATGCCTCTTTTGCCAGTGTAAAATCTGGAGCTACAGACAATAAAAAGTATAAAGAAATATATATAATTACATTTTGTATCTTATCTGTTCTTGTCTTTAGTTTAAAAAATTTAAGTGCTGTACCTGAAGATTTTTTTATTCTCTTATTTCTCAAATCCACACTATATATCTCATCCAAAATTAGATGTACTATATATCCCCAAGTTATCATTATCCCATAAACCCAAGAGATTAGAGAGTTTAGTCCAAAAAATAGCTCCATAACAATAGCTGTAACAACTCCCCAAATAATCGCTACAGGGATAGAGTGAAACATTCCTCTATGTCTTGATACTTTCCTAAAGACTTTGATAAAACCAAAACGAACAAGAGAAAAAACAGCTCCTGCCATAATTAGCATCTCCACAATAGAGTAGGAGGATAGCTTCATAAAAACAGCCAAAATAGTAAGAAGTAGAGAGATTACAGAAAATCCTATACCTATAGATTTAGAGTTATCTGCATCTATATCTGGCATCAATCCACCAAAAGTTCCCAAGGCAAACGCCATAACAGCCTCAGTAGGTTCAATAACCTCCATAGAGAGCATAGACCCACTAACAACAGCACTAGCAACAGCAGCGACTACAAGATGTGTATTAAAATTAGCCATCTAATCTCCAACTCTTGTAATAAGTTTATGCTCTCTACCCATAATATCCTCAACTATCATAGAGTTACTAAATAGTACCATATATGGTTTTGGTCTCTGCATCCGTCCCGTTCTACTCTCTGTCTCTATAGCAACATCTACCATCCAACCTCTCCATGCAATATCCCCACCATAGGCTAACCCTTTTCGTTTATATGCTCGTTGAGGTTTAGAGAATGTATAGTGTGCAGAGTCTGCTCTTTTTATCTTGTTTGAGAAGTAGTTTTTTATCTTCTCTCGATAGTCTCGTGGAGGATAACCATACTGAGAGGTTGCACGGATAGGTGTCCCAAATGAGGAAGCTCTTCCTTTTGTAGGCTTTGGACTCTGTGTCTGAACACACGCTGTAAATAGTATTGTAGAGGCTATTATTAGGGTTTTTTTCAATATTCTTTTCATAACCGAATTATGCAACAGAACTCTATAAAGTTTAATTAATTATTAAGAATAAATAGAATTTAATAGGATATACGAGAAGAGTAATTATTAAAAACAGAGCCAAACTTAAAATATTATATCTTCAAACAATTAGCAAAAATATTTAATAAATTTTTAATATTTACTACTCTTTTACTATTTTTTATGCTATAATTTTCCTATGAGAGTTAATAAATTATTCCTCCTCCTTGATAGATTAAAAACTCTCTAATATTAACAAGCTTCATATATCATACACTATTACTTCCCCCTATAAAAAATTAAAGTATGAAGCTGTTATAATCCAAAATGAAAATCATCAAAAATAGTATCATATCTATACTTATAACTCTATCTATCTTATCGCTGTTAAACTTTTTATACCCTTTGGATATAGATAGGTTACAAAAACCAAAATCAACTCTCATATATGACAAGAGTCATAAACTACTCTCTGTTAGATTAAGCCCTGATGGCTATCTTCGTATCCCTATAAAAAGCAGTGAGATAAATCAAAATATAAAAAAGATACTCCTAGGTTACGAAGACCAATATTTTGAGAAACATTTTGGTATCAATCCTCTAGCTATTATTAGAGCGTTATGGTTTAACATGACAAACCAAAATAGAATAGGTGCATCTACTATAACTATGCAAGTAGCTAGAATGATGCACCATAAACCTAGAACAGTTAGTCAAAAACTCGTGGAGCTACTCCAAGCCCTCCAACTAGAGCTAAACTACTCCAAAGATGAGATTTTAACCCTATATCTAAACAACGCACCCTATGGTGGTAATGTAGAGGGGTTTGCATCTGCCTCATTTAAATATTTTAATCTCCCCCCCTCCTCTCTCTCTATCTCCCAAATAGCTTATCTAACAAGCATACCAAAAAATCCAAATAGAAATAGACCAAAAGCAGATAGAGATGTAACTCAAATCAAAAACCGTCTACTCACAAGACTATATGAGCTAAAACTATTAACAGAAGAGGAGTATCAACAGACAAAAGAGGAGAGAATATCTATAGATATAAGAAACCTACCAAACAAAATACCTCATCTATCAAGATATATCCGTAAGGAGGGAGAAGTAAATACAACCATAGATATAACTCTACACAACAGAGTCCAAAGACTCATAAGCTCACAGACCAAAGCCCTAAAAAAGTTTGGAGTTCACAACGGTTCAGCTATAGTTATCGACAACAAAACTATGAATATCTTAGCCTATGTAGCCTCACAAGATTTTAATGATAATAGATATGGTGGTCAAAATGATGGTCTAAAAGCCCTAGTCTCCCCTGGTTCAACCCTAAAACCACTAATCTATGCAAAAGCCTTGGAGCAAGGAATCATAACCCCTCTCAAAAAGCTATATGATGTTCCACTTTTTATAGATGGTTACAAACCTACTAACTACTCAAAACTATATCTAGGAGAGATAACAGCTACAAAAGCCCTACAGTACTCTCTAAATATCCCTGCTGTTGAGCTTGATAGACTACTAAAAGATAAGAGCCTCTACTCTCTGCTAAAAAATCTCAAAATCTCATCTCTCAACAGACCAAAAAAATACTATGGCTCTGCTCTAGCTCTTGGAGGTTGGGGATTGCCACTTAGAGAGAATGCTGAACTCTTTGCTATGTTAGCAAATAGTGGAGTATTTCAACGCTCATCATATCTACAAAATAGCAAACAGCACAAAAAAAAGATACTAACCAAAGAGTCTACTTATCTAATTAGCAATATCTTAGCAGATGCTCCACGAACAGAGTTCTCCTCATCATGGGAGTTTATAAAAAATATGCCAAAGGTTGCATTTAAAACTGGAACCTCTGCTCATGCAAAAGATATGTTAACTATAGGTTATACACCAGAGTATACTGTAGGAGTATGGTTTGGAAACTTCTCAGGAAAATCTAGTAAAATTCACAACCATCACTATGCAACAGGTCTACAGTCTGCTTCACCTGCTCTTTTTAAAATTTTTAAACTTTTGGGAAAACAGAGCTGGTTCCAAAAACCAAAAAACATCATTAGACAAAATATATGCCAAGATGCCATAAAGATAGGCAGTTGTATAAAAACAACCCAAGATGATATAATAAAAGGTATAAAACCCAAAACCCCCTGCTCTGCCCTAAGAGCCGAAGTTCTATCATATCTCATAGAGAGTCAAAAGATAGACTCCATAGCCCAACTATCCAAACACCACTGCTATGACAAATGGACAAAATACAAACCTCTAATCACAAACCCTATTCACAACAGAAGCTACACCCACAATAGACTACTACCAAATGAGCTAAAAAAAACCATGCTACAGTGCTACTCATTTGACTCAAACAGTACAATATACTGGCTAATAGACAAAGACCCTCCCATAGTATCCAAATCAGGAGAGAGGATATATCGCTATCTATCACCCAAAAAACACACCATCTCCTGTCTCGACGAGGGAGCAAAGATTCAGACTATATCTGTTTGGATGGATGAGATTTAATTTAAACCAATATTGTAAAGACTTAAAACCCACCAAACCCAAAATCCATAACTTGAAAATTTGGGTCAGAGTAGCCAAACTGTGCAGAGGTTCCTCGTAACATAGTAATATCCATCTTTGGGTCAATCCCTTGTGGACAGACCCCTGTACACTCACCACACAAAGTACAATCCCAAACTCCATTTAGTTGTATGTTGTCTATAGTGCTTTTGAGATTGCCCTCTTTTGAATAGGCTGTATATCTATAGGCACGAGTTAGAGCAAAAGGCCCTATAAAGCTTGGATTTACCTCCAAGACAGGACATGCCGAATAGCAGGAGCTACATAGTATACAATCACTCTGTTTCTCTGTTAGTTTTACCTGTTGAGGAGTGGGTGCTATCTCTTTGGTCTCTTGTAACCATGCTGTTGAGGTTTGTAGAGTCTCTCTAACTTTTTTCTTGTTGACTTTCAAATCTCTTTTGACCTCATGATACTTTAGAGGCTCTACCAAATCACCATCATTTATAGTGTGAGAACACGCCAAGACCTCTTTGCCATTGACTCTAACAGCACAAGCCCCACAGATACCTGAACGACAGTTTGAACTAAAGGTTAGAGTGTTATCTTCTCTGCTTTTTATCTCATAGAGAGCAGAGAGTAGAGTAGTGCTTCTGAATGGAACATTATATTCAACTATCTCATTTTGACGATTTATCTTAATTTTCATCACTTTTTACCTTTTCAAATCTATGTTGTAGCACCTCATCCTCTATCCAGTATACAGAGTGTGCTTGATATAGTCTCTCCTCATTTGGAAATGCCTCTTTGTAGTGTGCTCCTCTACTCTCATCTCGAACTATTGCAGAGTCTAATAGAACCTCTCCTATCTCCAATACATTTATAAATTGTAAGAAATCGACTAGATTGCTATTGTTCTTTTTCTGTTTATCTCCAATTCCCATATTATCAATAGAAGCCTTTATCACTCTTAGCTCATTTAAAAAGTTATTGAGCTGGTTGTTATCTCGAATGATTCCTGCATACTTATAAAACTTCTCTCCTAACTCATTTTGAGTATTATAGAAGTTTATCTCCCAAGGGTACTCCTCAAAGAGTCCATCTATATACTCTCTATCTCTCTCTAGTTGAGTAGTGTTAGTTATATAATCAAGCTCTAATGGAGTTTTAGACGCATTGATACCTGCTAGACGACCCATAGAGACTATCTCTAATAGAGAGTTTCCACCTAAACGGTTTGCTCCATGTATCTTGGCATTTGAACACTCCCCTACAGCATAGCAATTTTTTAGACCAGAGACCTCAAGAGCTTGGTTTACATCTATACCACCCATAGTATAGTGAGCTACAGGTTTGATAGGGATAAGCTCAAAAGCTGGGTCAATCCCCTCATGTAACTTGCATAGGTGAACCTCTTGGGGCATAAGTTTTAATATCTTCTCCTCTCCCAGATGCCTAATATCCAAAAAGACATCCTCTCCACTCTCTATCTGTAGAGTAATAGCACGAGCTAAAATATCTCTAGTGAGTAGCTCATCTACAAATCTCTCGCCTTTGGAGTTGACTAGGTAGCCCCCCTCTCCTCTAGCACTTTCACTTATAAGTATAGCAGAGCCTCTTAGTGCTGTTGGGTGAAACTGTACAAACTCTATATCAGAGACCTCTCCACCTGCACGAAGAACAGATGCAATACCATCTCCTGTTGAGTCATCTGCATTGGTTGTAAAGTTTTTGTAGATACTACTATATCCACCCGTAGCTATTATGGTTGCTTTTGCTCTAATCTCTAACACCTCTCCTGTTGTGATATTTAAAAAAGTAGCACCTTGAACCACCTTTTTCTCAACAATAAGATTTAGTAGCATATACTCCTCTACCATCTCTATCCCATTTTTCAGACAGCTATCATAGAGTGTATGTAGAATTTTGAGACCTGTGTAGTCCTGTGCATAACATGCTCGTTTGCTAGAGGCTCCACCTAGTCGTCTTTGGGCGACTTTGGACTCATCTGTTCTATCAAAAGGAACACCCAAACTCTCTAACCACTCTATAGTCATAGGTGCATCCTCACACATCAATCTAACCATACTCTCATCACAAAGCCCATGAGAGGAGTTGATAGTATCTCTAATATGAGCCTCTATAGAGTCAGGAATTACATTTCCCAACGCTGAATTTATTCCACCCTGTGCCATAGAGGTTTGTGAAGTTGTGGGGTGATTTTTTCCTACAACTATCACAGTTGAACCCTCCTCTTTGGCTGATAGTGCAGAGGACAATCCTGCACCACCTGAACCTATTATTAAAACATCTAGCATATAAACTCCCAAAAAATTTATAATAAATATACCATTTTTCTGATAAAATAGCGTGAAAAAGCTTTAATTTTCATTTTAAGGTTAGATAATCTCAACTACAAGAGGTATTAGTTATAAAAACACTACACATATATCCAACATCCAGAGCTATTCGCAAAAGACAACAGGGGCTTAGAGCCAATAACTCTCTGCTTCCTACACTAATGCGTATAGATGAGTTTGAACGCAGAGCTATTATACTTCCTGCGTTGACTATGGTTGATTCATTGCAACGAGTTCTCTTGTTACAAGAGGCGACCAAGTTTAGCTCGTTTGATGAGTTAAAAATAAACCGTGAACTAGTACGATTTTTTACTAGAAGTGACTCTATATTGAAATTTTTTGAGGAGCTAATCTATGAGAGTGTAAGTTTTGATGATTTGATAGATGCTGATGCCTTTGTAGAGTTCTCGGAGCATATAGATATACTATCTGAACTACTAGAGAACTACAGAAGGATACTAATCTCCAAAAAATTGACAGATAAGGTTTTTGTTCCCAAAAATTATCAGTTAAATTTAGGTTTTGTAGAGAGTTTTGATAGATTTGAACTCCACCTAGAGGGGTATATGAGCCGTTTTGAGCTTAAAATTATAGAGGAGATTTCAAAACGAAAACCATTTATTATACATATGCAAACTAGCAAGTTTAACAAAAAAGTCCAAGAGAGATTTTTGGAGTTAGGTATAGAGGGGTTGGAGGAGGATAGTTTTGTCTCTTTTGAGTTACAGAGCAAAAAAATCATCCATAGTGAAAAAAATAGCCAAAAAATCAGAGCAGATATACTCTCTGTAGAGGAGAGACTACTACAGATACCTATTTTATTTGAGTCTGTACAGAAGATGGTAGATAGTGGAGTAAGACCCGAAGATATAGTTGTTATACTTCCTGATGAGAGTTTCAAAAATATAATCCATCTCTATGATAGATTTAATAACTTCAACTTCGCTATGGGGTTTGATTATACGACAACAAAAGCATATAAACGACTTGATGCCATATATCAGTATTGGCAGAGTTTCTCTGATGAGTCTATTATTTTGCTCAAAAAGTATGATATAGAGCGAGAGAGACTAAATGAGATGACTCTATCGCAAAAGATAGGAGTAGAGGAGTTTTTTGAACTCATCTCTCCATTTGATTTGGACTTAAAGAGAAAAGTGGTAGAGGAGTCTCTATTTTATTTCAAAAGAGTATTCAAAGAGGAATATATGAGCCTAAAAAATTGGCTCTTTCTTTGGCTTAGACGACTAAGTAAATTAACTCTTGATGATGTTAGAGGTGGCAAAGTTACTGTAATGGGAGCTTTGGAGACTCGTGGGGTTGGATATGAGGGTGTAGTTATTGTTGATTTCAATGATGGTATAGTCCCTGCTATTCCTGCAAAAGATAACTTTTTGAACTCATCCATCCGTAAATTTGCGAATCTACCAACTAAAAACGATAGAGAATCTCTACAAAAACAGATATATAAACGACTATTAGAAGAAGCCAAAGTAGCTACAATTATATATAGCACAAGCAACAATAGAACACCTGCATCATATCTCTATGAGTTGGGTTTGGGGGTGGGAGTGCATATTGAACCAAACTTGGAGCTTTTATATAATGAACCAAATCAGATTATAGATGAGGTTGACCCTATTGTAGAGAGATTTGATGCTAAAGCTATCACTTGGTCTGCCACAAGACTCAAAATCTTTTTGAGTTGTAGGAGAAAATACTACTATATCTATGAGCAGAAACTAAAACCAAAAGATGATGATGAGATAAATGAGGGGCAGTTTCTACACAAGGTATTGGAGAATCTCTTTAGAGATAGAGCATATTTTGACTCTATAGAGGAGATGAGGAGTAGTATTGATAGGTTGATTGATAAACTATTGGAGAGCAATTCACCCAAAATTGCCTACTCCAAACTACTATGGAGAGAGAAGCTAAAAAAGTTTATAGAGAATCAAATTCACCACTTCAAAGCAGGATGGAGAGTAGAAGAGAGAGAGAAGCAGATAATAGGAGAGATAGATGGTATTAGATTCAAAGGTGTAGTAGATAGAATCGACCAAACAGCTACTCATACTCTAGTATTGGATTACAAAAGTGGCTCAATCAAAGAAGCAAATCGAACTAGAAACTTAGAGAATTTGACAGATTTTCAGATGAGCATCTATCATGAGATACTAAAAGAGAGTTATAAAAATATAGATTTGGCTTTTGTAGAGCTTTTTGGCAAAGGCGAAATTGTCCCTATTACGCTCTTGGAGGAGAAGAGCAAACTACTCTATAGTACTATCCAAGAGCTAAAAGGGACAAATCAACTCATAGCTAAGCGTTGTGATGAGGTTAGTCGCTGTCAATATTGTGACTTTACTCTGCTATGTCAGAGAGGTAACTATCTATAGTTCAGCTACAACCTCTTGGGCTGTAGCAACAAATTTAATATCTTTTACAACACCCTTTTCTATAGTTGCAACAGCTATTTTGTCTGCTTTCTCCTCATTTTTGAGTTGTTTTGCAATATTTTCATCATAAATTAGGAGTACAGAGTAGTTGCTCTTTTGAAAATCGGGTAAAGCAAATGTATTTCTAATAACTGTTGGCATAGGGCTAATATCAGCAATAAATAGGGCATGTTTTTTGGTCAGATAGTCGCTTTTTTGTGTCTTTAGAAACTCTTTGACTGTGTGTCCTGTTGCTTTTGCAAAAACCAAGATAAGTTTTTTTGTATCATCTGTTAGAGAGTGAGGTTTATCAAATTGGTCAGGCAGAGTGAAGCTTATTTTTGAACCTATATTGAGTCCATCTGTAGCAGTAGTAGAGTATTTTGTAGCATCATAGTTGTCTTTGCCATTGATGAGAAATAGCCCTCCAACAGCAATAATAACGAGAGTCAATAGACCTAGTAGAATTTTTTTAATCATTAGTATAATCCTTTGTTTTTTAGGATTATACCAAGTTTTGGTTAAGTCGGAGTAAAAATATCCGATTTAACTATCATTCATCTGATTTATTATCTCTAATGCCCGTCTTTTGGCATCCTCCACATCATCACCAAGAGCCAAAGAGATTGCCATTCGACGACCCACATGGGATTCTCTTTTACCAAATACTCTAACAAAAGAGTCTGCACTAAATGCAGTATCTGGAATATCTAGTTTTGGATTGGTTGAGGCTTTTTTTGCTTTGTATGCACCTGAAGCTCCATATCCATAAAAGATAGAGTTCAATGGAAGTCCAAGAACAGCTCTAATATGCATAGCAAATTCACTTTGGGATTGTGTAATGAGTGTTACCATTCCTGTATCATGAGGTCTTGGACTTACTTCTGAAAAGTAGACTTCATCTTCTCTAACAAAGAACTCAACACCAAAGATACCTCTGCCACCTAAACTATCTGTAACAGTTTTTGCCATTTCTATAGCTTTTTCTAGTGCAATATCACTCATAGGCATAGGTTGCCATGACAATATATAGTCTCCATCTTGTTGTAGATGTCCTATTGGTTCACAGAAGATAGTTTCATCTTCTGTTCTAGTTGTAAGTAGCGTAATCTCATAATCAAACTTGATAAACTCCTCAACAATTAGCTCACTAGCATCACCTCTAGCCTCTTTAGCTATCTCCCATGAGCGTTCAATATCAATAGCACTTTTTGCTATACTTTGACCATGAC
>CAZSHP010000049.1:0-15706 GCA_964606545.1 uncultured Sulfurovum sp.
TGTATTCTTAGGTAAGGCTTTTGTTCCTGTTTTGGGGTAGGTAGGTGGTTACCTTAATTTTTAAACCACTCTCAAAACAGACCTCATCATTTCCATTTGGTGTTGTCCATGAGATTTTTTTAGTTGTCTCTGCACCTCTTGTATCTTGGCTTTTGGATTGGGTATATAGCTCAACGACATCTAATTTATTATCAATTTTAATATAAAAATCATAAGAGTTTGAACTCTCTTTGAGTCTATCAAAATCTATATGGAGTTTCTCTTCCTTTTTATCTTGACAACCACTACTAAAAACAAGAATAACAACTGAAAAAATCGTAATAATTAATCTATTTTTCATATTTTCCCTTTTTAGATAAAAGTATAACATTAAAAAGTAAAAAACTATTTTTTCTGTATAATCCATTTAAAAAAGGTTTTGTATTGAAGTTTGTAATTATACTATTAATACTTTTATCATTTATTATTTTTAGCTCTTGCAAAGATAAAAAATCTACGACTAAAACAAAAAGAGTGGCATTAATTATAGGGAATAGTAACTATAATGGAGAGAGACTAAAAGCACTAAAAAATCCTCAAAATGATGCAATGGAGATGAAGAGAGTCTTGAAAGATAGAGGCTTTGAGATTATATATAATATAAATGTTACAGAATCAAGATTTGAAGAGCATATTAAGGATTTTAATAGAAGATTAGAGGATGCTGATGTTGGACTCCTATTTTTTGCAGGACACGGTATAGAGGTCAACAGTATAAACTATCTATTGCCTATAGATGCCAAATTAGAATATAAAAGAGATGTGAAATATGAAGCTATTAATCTAAATGATATTATAGAGGATATGAAAGAGGCTAGAAATAGTCTAAATATTATAATTTTAGATGCCTGTAGAGACAATCCATTCTCTGATACAAGAGCAGTTGGCAGAGGGGGATTAGCAGAGGTAAAACCACCTAGAGGGCTTTTTGTCTCCTACTCTACAGGAGCAGGAAATGTGGCATTGGATAATAAAAAGGGCAAAAATGGACTTTTTACAAAATATCTAATAGAGTATATCAAAGAGCCGTTAACCCTCCAAGAGGTCTTTGAAAAAACAAGAACAAAAGTCAAAGAGGAGTCCAACGGAAAACAAGACCCAGCAGTCTATGATAAGACTATTAATAGTAAATTTTATTTTACACAACCATCTACTACTCCAAACCCAAAAGATAAAGAGACCTCTATCATATATAGAGCAGGAACAGCATCCAAAAATGGGAACTATTATAAAGTCATAGAGGATTTAAATACGAAAAATGAGATAGAAGGATTAAAATTTAAACCTTATATTACAAGTGGTTCTTTGGATAATTGCCTACTTATACAAGAGGATAAATTAGATATAGGAACAACTCAATTAGATGTACTAGAACTACACAAAGAGTTAGATGATATTGCCGTTTTGGCTCAACTCTACCATGAACAGCTACATATTATCGTAAGAAAAGATTCCAATATTACCAATTTTAGCCAAATAAAAGATAAGAGAATATCGGCAGGAGAGAAAAAGAGTGGTAGTTTTGTAACAGGAAGTTATCTATATCAACTCTATTTTGATAAAAACATAACAAACCCAAGTTATACCACACTTAGCCAAGCATTAGATAGACTAAAAGATAAAAAAATAGATGTAATTATAAGCGTAGTAGGTAGCCCTGCAAATGCGTTTAGAGATGAGTTAAATAGAGATATAATGAATCAATTTCGATTAATCCCTTTTGATTTAGATATGATTAAAGATACAAAGAGGGCTACATATAGCCATGCAATATTAAAATATGATTGGATGAATAATCAAGAGATAGATACCATCTCTACAGTCACACTAATCGTAGGAAAAAAGAGTAAAAAGTATGATAAAAAGATGCAAAAATTTATAAAAGAGTTCAACAAAAAATATAGAGATGAACTAAGAGCAGAAGCATCAAAAGATGACCTAAATAGACCTCTTGCAAGATGGAGAGATACTGTAACTACGGAGTTGCCTGAGGGGATTGAGTGGCATTTGGTGGCGAGGTGATAAAAAATTCTTAATCCTAATTATTAAGTAATTTTTAATAATTCTTCAATGTTACGATAATCCAAAAATAAAAATTTAAAAAAATGTTTTAAATGTAAACTAATTAAAATTTAATATACTAAAATTATATTGCCTCATCATATGCAGAAGCCCCTCTAGTAGGTCTTCTCTATCTGAGGTATTATCAAATCCTATTAATGTTTGATTTATGTAGAAATTGTATAATTTATGAAAACTTAAAACAAGGACAGATAATGAACGCAAAAAAGTTACTATTTTTACTAGGTGTTGGAGCGACTTTAGTCTCAACCCCATCTGTAGCAGATGATGCCAAAGCTAGAGCCATTATGGAAAAAGTTGATGCTAGAGATGATGGGACGACACTAGAGCAAGATATGCTAATGGTACTTATTGATAAAAATGATAAAAAGAGAACTAGAGACCTCAAAACTTATGCCAAAGATTTTGGCAAAGATGAACACAAAACAATGTTTTTCAAATCTCCAAGTGATGTAAAAAATACTGCATTTTTGACCTATGATTATGATGACAGTACCAAAGATGATGACCAGTGGCTATACCTCCCTGCCCTCAAAAAGGTAAAAAGAATACCATCAACAGACAAGAGTTCAAGTTTTATGGGGTCTGATTTTTCATATTTTGATATGACAGACCGCGATTTGGAGGATTATGATTTTAAGCTCCTCAAAGAGACCAAAGTTCGAGGTCATGACGCATGGATGATAGAGGCAACTCCACGAAATGAGACTGTGATAGAGGAGTCAGGTTATACCAAAACTATTGCCATAGTTCGAAAAGATAACCATATGGTGGTTCGAGCTATTAACTTTATGACCAATGGCAAAAAGAAGTACCTTGACCTAAAAAAGATTCATGAACAGAGTGGAATCTGGCTCGTTGATGAGATGACTATGACTACAAAAAAAGGAAAAAGAACTCTACACAAAACCATATTGACATTTAGTAATGTAACACTAAATGGTAGTATTGATGACGGGGTATTTACTACTAGACGGTTGGAAAAGGGTCTATAGATGCGATTGGCTCTAGGTTCAATATTGATACTCTCTATACTCAATGCAGAGAGTATCGAAGAGGCGATGGGTGGATTTGATGATGAACCAACTACCTCCAAAACTCAATCTATAAAAACAGACTCAACAGATGATTTGATGGATGGATTTGATGATGATACCAAAAAGATTTTTGATGAGAAAACCCTTCATTGTGGTACAACACTACCTGAAAAAGATGAATCCCACTATAGTTTGACAGGAAAAATTACAGAACAGGTCGCCTACTCCTATAGTGGAGATAAACCTCATGATGATTTTTCATCACTAAAGAGTTCTCTACTTTTGGATTATGAGTATAAATTTGATAATGGTTTCAAGTTCAAAACCAATGCAAAAGCATACTATGATGCTATCTATGACCTAAGAGGAAGTGAAAAATATAGCTCCAATGAGCTTGATGAGTTACGAAGCGAAGTAGAGCTATTTGATGCTTATATTGAGGGTAGCTTAAGTGATAAACTTGATATGAAGATTGGTCGTCAAGTGGTAGTTTGGGGGCGAAGTGATACTATTCGTGTCACAGATATACTAAATCCTCTCGATAATCGTCGTCCTGCTATGGTTGATATTGAGGATTTGCGTCTACCTGTAACTATGGCTAAATTTGACTATTTTGTAGGAGATTGGCGTATTACACCAATTGCTATTTTAGAACAGAGATTTACCAAAAATCCACCATTTGGCTCTGCATTTAACCCCTCTCCTAAACCTACACCACAAGATACGGACTCTTTTGATGAGATTACACCAGCTATTAGTATAGGTGGTGAGTTTTCAGGATGGGATGTCAACTTCTACTCTGCTCAAATCAACAAAACAGAGAATAAAAAGGTAGAGATGTACGGAACAGCCCTAAATCTACTTAGTGGTTCATGGCTTTTAAAGTCAGAGTTTGCCTATTTTGATGATGATATAAAAGAGAGAGATGGACTACTAGGTATAGAGTACAATGGAGTATCGGATACTCTAATCTCCTATGATATAGCTCTAAAAAAAGTAGATGGAGAAGGAAGAGAGTATCAACACGCTTTTCGTGTGAGTTCAGATTTTGTAAATGCTACACTAAAAGCTAACTATCTACTATCTCTATTTGGCTCCAAAATGGATGAGGGTGGATTCCAAAGAGCTTGGGTCAAGTATGATATATCAGATGGAGTGTTTGCCAATATTGGAGTAGTTGATTATATTGGTGGGTCAAAGAGAACAGATGCTATAGCTGATAATGATATGGTGTTTATGGATGTAAGTTATAGTTTTTAATAAAGTGAATTGGCTACAGAAAATAAACCCAAAAGGAGCAAAATTGACCTACAAATCCCCAAATGAACGAACAAAAGATTTCGTCAAAAATATAAAAAACTACTTTGATCAAGAGAGTAACCATACTATCTATGACAAACGAAATATCATTAAAACCGTAGAGTTTGAAAATCAAAAATATGTGGTCAAATCATTTAAAATTCCCCATCTACTCAACCAAATAGTATATCGTTTTTTTAGAGAATCCAAAGCCAAACGCTCATTTGATAACGCTATGCACCTACAACGCATTGGAATTCATACACCAACACCCATAGGGTATATAGAGTTTCCTACTCGGTTTAGATTTTTGGAGAGTTTCTATATCTCGGCTTTTTTTGATTTTGATTTTGAGATTAGAGCTGTTTTTATGGACAAGGAGTTTGAGGATAGAGAGAATATACTCAAAAAGTTTATAGAGTACACTTATAAATTGCACCAAAAAGGAGTCTATCATGTTGACTATTCACCAGGAAATATATTAATAAAAAAGATAAATAATAAATATCTATTCTCTATTATAGATTTAAATAGAATGAAGTTTTTAAAATTTGATAATAAACTCCGTATGAAGAGTCTATCTAAGCTAACAAAAGAGTCCAAAGATAATGAATTTATGGCAAAACACTACTCCAAAATATCAAAAATTGATGAAGAGATACTACTTAAAAATCTAAATATTGCAGTAGAAGAGGAGGAGAGATATTTAAAAAATAAAAAAAGACTCAAAAAATTAAAATAGAGAGGAGATATTCCTCTCATTAATCAAAAGAGATACTATTTAGACTTATTATCATCTTTATCTGATTTCTTTTTCTCTTGACCCTCTAGCTTAATATCAGCACTCTTCTTTAATCTTGCTATAGTACTTTCAATAAGAGTATTAAACTTATTTTTATTTACAAGACCTTTAATCTGCTCTTTTACATCCTCAAACTTCTGCACACTAGCATCTTTTCTATCCTCAAGATAGATAATATGATACCCAAATTGAGTCTTGACAGGCTCTTTTGTAAAAGTTCCTTTTTTCAATTTATCAGCAGCTGCACTAAACTCTGGAACCATTCTATCCAAAGAGAACCAACTAAGGTCACCACCATTTTTGCCACTAGGGCCTGTTGATTTCTCTTTTGCGAGTTTAATAAACTCGGCTTTTGCATCTTTTGCCTCATTTAGAGTCTTGATAATAGCTTTTGCTTCATCCTCTTTTTCTACCAAGATATGTCTAGCATTTAGTTGAGCTGGTATTTCGAAGTTTTTAGCATTTTGGTCATAAAATGTTTTTAATTCATCCTCTTTAGTAGACTCCTCAATCTTTTTTGCCTCTTGCTCCATCCATACAGTTAGAATCAAATCTTTTTTTAACATCTCTAACTTGTTTTTATAAGAGTCACTCTTTTGCAATCCAGATTTTTCAGCCTCTTGAGATAGTAGTTTTCTATCAACAACCATATCTACTATTCTCTTTTTCATACCCTTATCAAGTGTATCAAAATCTATCCCTTGAGGTCCCATAACCTGCATTAACTCATCTTTTGTTATCTTCTCACCATTTACAGTTCCATAATCAGCAGAGCAGATAGTCACAAATAGTAGTGAAGTCAATGCCAATTTAATTGTATTTTTAATCATATACATCCTTTTATTTAAAATTATTACTTAAATTATATTTAATTTAGGTAAACAAGTCGTTAACAGATACCTAAATCTACAGCTCTATACTCAACACCCATTAGAGAACATGCTTTTCTCATTACACCCTCTATAGTAAATCCAAACTTATCAAAGAGCAAATCAGCAGGAGCAGAAGCACCGAAACTCTCCATACCCAAAATATCATCAGCATATCTATAATACTCTGTAGCAGTTCCTGCCTCTACGGCTAATACTTTTGTATCTCTATCTACTACCTTAGCTCTATACTCTGCATCTTGCTCATTAAAGAGGTCAAGGCATGGAACAGAGACAACATTTGCCCTAATACCTAAAATTTCCAAATGACAAGCAGTTTGGAGACATAACATAAGCTCCGAACCACTAGCCATTAGTGTGAAGTTTGCATTTTTTCTCTTTTTGACAATATATGCACCATTTGCCACCTCTCCAAAATCTCTTTTTGGCTTTAGAGTCTTGAGCTTCTGTCGAGACAGAACAAAACCGTGAGGTGCATCTATACTCAATGCCTTTTTCCAAGCCTCTACATTCTCTGTAGCATCAGCAGGTCTCCAAACATAGAAGTTTGGCAATGCTCTAAACTGACTAAGTTGCTCAATAGGCTGATGAGTTGCACCATCTTCACCCACACCAATACTATCATGAGTCCAAATAAAGAAATTTTGGATACTACTAAGTGCTGCTACTCTAACAGATGGCTTTTGATAATCAGAAAAGATAAAAAAAGTCCCATTAAACGGAATAATAGTACCATAGAGAGCCATAGCATTGGTAATCGCAGCCATAGAGTGTTCTCTAATACCAAAGTGCATATTTCGCCCTTTTGGAAAATCCCCTAAATTGGTCAAATTGGTTTTGTTTGATGGAGCTAAATCTGCTGAGCCACCTATAAATGATGGAATTACTTTTGCTATAGCATTTAGAATCTTTCCATTTGAGTCTCTTGTCGCTACTGCTCCACTACCTGAAAAATCAGGATACTCAATAGATGAAAAATCAGGATTCAGTAGTCTATCCATTGCTCTATTTTGCTCTATTAGTGGAGCCTCTTTGTGTCTATGAATCCACTCTTTTTCATACAAATCACCTTTTTCAATAGCACATCTAAATCGAATAAGAACATCTTCGGGGATATAGAACTTCTCATCAGCAGGGAAACCCTCTTTTGTTTTTGACTCGGAGATAATCTCCTCACCAAGAGGAGAACCATGTGTAGAAGCTGAACCCTCCAAATCACAAGCACCCTTACCGATAATAGTATTTGCTATAATTATAGTTGGTTTTTTAGCTGTTTTGACCTCAGTTAAAGCCTCATCAATATCATCATAGCAGTGACCATTTATCTTTTTGACATCCCACCCTTGAGCCTCAAATCTCTTGGTAATATCTTCACTCCAAGCGATACTTGTATCACCCTCAATAGTAATCTCATTACTATCATATATGAGAATCAAATTATCCAATCCCAAGTGACCAGCTACAGAACACGCCTCATAAGAGATACCCTCTTGTAAATCTCCATCACCACATAGACAGTAGACTTTGTGGTCTATAAGTTCACAAGTTTCGGAATTAACAAGGTTAGCTGTATACTTTGCTGCCATTGCAAAACCAACAGCATTTGCAATCCCCTGCCCTAGCGGTCCTGTTGTAATCTCTACACCATCAGTATGACCATACTCAGGATGCCCAGGGGTCTTTGAGTCTAATTGACGAAACGCTTTTAAATCATCTAGTGATAGGTCATATCCCCAAAGATGAAGAAGTGAATAGATAAGAGATGAACCATGCCCACCAGAGAAGACCAATCTATCTCTATTTAACCACTTTGGGTTTTTTGGGTTATGTTTGAGATGTTCACTCAATACAACTGCAATATCAGCTAAACCCATAGGAGCCCCAGGGTGTCCAGAGTTCGCTGATTGAACCATATCTGCTGCTAAAAATCGAATGGTATTTGCCATCTTTTTTCGCATAATATTCTCTTTGCTTATTACCATTTTTTTCCTTTGTTATCTATGTCTATAGAGATACTTCTCTACTACTGGAGCCAAAGCTCTCTGAAGTGGCTTATCAAAAGAGCTAAACCTAACCTCTAAACTCTCTGCCATACTATCAGCTTCACAGATGCTACCCTCTAAACCGATAATATTTATAAAAGAGTTCTTATCCTCATCATTTCCTGTTGTCTTTCCTGCCTCTTCTGCACTATGAGTCACATCAATAATATCATCCTGAATCTGAAACAGAAGACCCAAATCTATACCAAAACTATAAAGAACATCCTGTCTCTTTTTGTCCAAACCAACTATAACAGCACCCATCAAAAGAGCCGTAGCAATCAATTTTGCCGTTTTATTAGTATGCAAAAATTTAATCTGCTCTATATCTAATGGATAGTTTTCAAAATGCAAATCTATAGATTGACCAAGCACCATCCCATAAGTACCACCATCTCTTGCCAAAAGCTCTACAAGCTTAATCTTGACATCATCTCTAAGAGGAGCTTTTGAGATATGATAAAAAGCCTCGGTATTAAGAGCATCACCTGCGAGTATAGCCGTAGCATCATTATAAGTAGTATGTAAGGTCTCAAACCCACGACGAAGAGGTGCATCGTCCATAGCAGGTAAATCATCATGAATCAAAGAGTAGGTATGTAGAAACTCTATCGCCAAAGCAGGAGCCAATGCACCCTCATAGAGTAGAGGCTCATACGCCTCCACAACAGAGAGAAGCAACATAGGACGAAAGCGTTTACCACCTGCTAACAACATAGCCGATAGAGAATCATTATAGTGTGGATGAAAACTCTCTACAGTAGGTAAGTTTGCTCTAAGGTAAGCTTCAAATCTTTGCATATATAGTCGTCCATTTTTTGACGACATTATATCAACAATAGACTAAATTATGCCATAAAGTTAAAAAATGTTGTGAATTTTATAGAGAAGAGAGGTGAAAAAATCACCCCTATATAGAACAGAAATTAAACTGCAGTTACATTTTCAGCTTGTGGACCCTTTTGACCTTCACCGATTTCGAATGTTACAGCTTGACCGTCAGCTAGAGAAACACGACCACCATTTGGATTGTTCACTTGTCTAAAGTGTACAAATACATCTGCTCCTCCATTTGCTCTTTCAATAAATCCGTAACCTTTCTCATCGTTAAACCATTTAACAGTTCCATTAACCAATTCTGCCATTGTCGTACCTTTTGTAAATATATAACTTCCCCAAAGAAATCAATCCTTAAGTAAAGTCGAATCCAAATAGAGAAGAAATATATTTCCACACTTATCTTTCATCTACAACCATTATAGCTAGATTTTATTAAAATAATCTCCATTTTCTATACTCTTTATCAAAAATATAGTATAACTCTATGTTAAAAAAAACATAGTGACTGTTATCTTCACTATCCAAGGTTATATATGCAAAACAGTATCAATTTAGAAAAATCATGGTTAGATGCTCTACAAAATGAATTCAACCAACCATATATGATAGAACTTAAAAAATTTTTGATTCAAGAAAAGAAATATGGAAAAGTTATTTTACCAAAAGGTTCACTCTGGTTCAATGCCTTGAACTCAACACCTCTAAATAGAGTAAAAGTTGTTATCTTAGGGCAAGACCCCTACCCTACTATAGGTCACGCTCATGGACTCTGCTTCTCTGTACTTCCAGATGTAAAACCACTTCCAAAATCTCTACAAAATATAAACAGAGAACTATATGAGGATATAGGAGTCAACAACAACCACACAGGCTACCTACAACCATGGGCTAAACAGGGCGTTTTACTAATAAATGCTGTGCTTACTGTAGAAGCAGGAAAATCAAACTCACATCAAGGCAGAGGTTGGGAGAGATTTACAGATAAAATAGTAGAGGTCATAAATAGAGAATTAAATGGTGTAGTATTTATACTATGGGGTGGGTATGCACAAAAAAAGGGGGTATCAATAGATAGTAATAGACATCTAATTATAAAAAGCCCACACCCCTCACCACTATCAGCCTATAGAGGTTTTTTTGGTAGTAGACCCTTCTCTAGGACAAACCACTATCTCCAATCTATAGGCAAAGAGCCTATAGATTGGCAACTAGAATAACTATTTTAATAACTCCTCTTTTTCAGTACAAAATATAAATTCACAATCTGGAGGAGGAGGAAAACGCCCAATTGATTGAGTTGAAGGAGGCATATAAATTGACCAATTCATATCATTTACCAATATTTCCAAAGTTTCATTAGAATCCTTAACTATTTTAACATAAGAAGATAAATTAAAATCAGAAATAGTCAAAATACTCCTATTGCTATCTTCTTCCATTTCTATTAAATATTTTTTAAAGTTAATTGGTGTCAACTCCTCTGCACATAGTATTAATCCTAATAAGAAAAATAACTTCATCATCTTCATCTCTACCTCCTTTTTAAACTAATCGCTCTTTAGTAAAACTTTAATCTCCTCAATATAGGATAATCCCTTGTTACAGTTCTTAAAAGTCCTAAATTTATCAAAATCTCCAAATATCATTTGCTCTTCGCCTCTTTTATATCTCCTATAAATATCTAAAGACTCTTTTTTTTGCCCCAAACATAGATAACTATGAGCTAAATTAATTTCAGCCTCCTTGTCATTCTCAAACTCTTTTTTATGTTGAATTATAATTTCAAAATTTCCCTCTAAAAGATTTACCCAAGACCATGGAGCATATAACTTCTTTATAGAATTTTTTATTACGGAATTTTCACTATTTTGAAATCTATTTATTAAAAAATTGTATATTTTTACAGACTCAATATTGTCTCTATATACTAATAAATAGGCTTTCCGTTCAAGTGCATAAACATAATATTCAATTATATCTTCATTCTCTTTATAATTTTCAATCTTTTCTAAAAATAGATTATAAAGCTCAATAGTTTTCTGTTGTTGATTTTCTTTATCATAAAAAACAGCCTTTCCAAAATATGCTTTGTGAACTATTCTTAAGACCTCTTCATCTTTTGAACTATCAAACTTTTCAATTATATAATCAAATGACTCTTTGATTTTTCTATTTTTTTCACTATAAAGCATGGAAATCATCCCATCTACAGAGCCTTTTAGAGCTAAAACAAAATTATCTTGATACTTTCTCGCCTGATTCCATCCTAATAGAGCATAGATAATAGCTCCCACCAATAAAAGAGTAATAAAAGAGGATTTCGCTATTTTTTTATTTCTCTTTTGGATTGCGTTTGAGATGCTTTTTCTGATAAACTCTATATCCAAAGAGCTAATATACTCCTCATGCGTTTTCAAAAAACTCTTAGCCTCCAACAGTTTACTATCTACAAGCAAATCCCCACTCTTTTCGTAAATACCCCTATCATCTCGTAGTCGCTTCTCCCAAATTAGAAACTCTCTATACTCATCTATCCATCTTTTCAGAAGTTCCCACTCTCTAATTAGTGCCTCATGAACAATATCTACACTATTATCTTTTGTGACTACCAATCTTTTATTGGCGAGTAAAAATATTGTATCTATCTCCTCTTTGGCAAATTCATTAAAAAAAGCTATTCTTCTCGTATAATCCGTACTACTTGTAGGATTAATCAATTTAATAAACACCTTTTTTATTGAGAGTTGTTTTTGAAGATTCTGTTGAGAATAGACTCTATTTGCATAGTAGCTAATAGAGTGAGAGATGCTTCTCATCTCATCCAAAATAGTATGAGTAATCACCCTACCCTCTCTTTTCTTCCAAAGCTGTTCAAGAGCAAACTGCAAAAGAGGAAGTTGACCAGCCTCATCCTCTATCTCATTAATAATTCTATCTACTAAGCCATCCTGAAACTCTACACCCACTCTTTTGACAGGCTCTTCTATAACTCTTTTTAGGTTAACATGACTCAATAGACTCAACATTTGACTAGGATTTTTATTATATGCCTCATTAAATAGTTCATAAGAGGAGATACGATAGAGAAAATCTGCTCTTATTGAGATAAACAATGTAACATTTAATTGAGAGTTGATAATAGTTAAAAGTTGATTAATAAAATGCTTTTCAATATTCTTTTCACTATTCAAAGTAAATAACTCTTCAAATTGGTCTATAATTATATATAGATGTTCTGCTCCACTATCCCGTAAAAAAACCTCTACTAAACTATCTAGTTTTATATCAAAACTCATTAATTTATCTGTAAGTTTTCTACTCTGTTCAATCTGCTCTAATTTATCATGATATAGAGTGGGAATAAAGAGCCAAGCTAAATTTTTAAAAACTTCAGATAATGGTCGAAAAGAGAGAATTTTTATTCCATCATCTACTATTAAAGGTAGAATCCCTGCAAATATGAGTGAACTTTTACCACTTCCACTCGCACCTAAAAGAGTAAATAGTTTGCTATTTTTTAATATATTTGCTATCTCATAGCTCTCTTTCTCTCTACCATAATAGTTTATTCTATCTTTATATCCAAAACTACTTAAACCTCTATAGGGATTTTTTAATACTTTTTTATCAATTATATCAAATATAGAGTTATCACAACACTCACTGATAGGGATAATATAAGTAACACCTTTATCACGATTTATTGCTTGTGCAATACCACAAATCTTACCATCCAATAGAATAGGAGAACCACTTAATCCTCCTGTCCTAGAGTCCTGAATCTCATAAGTATGTTTAGCATTGATATATCCACTAATATTATGCTTGTATCTATTAATAGCTCCATCCGAATTGTGGTAACCTACGAGTTCAATATCTAAACCCACCTCTATTTTTTTGGAAAATAGTACAATAGGTATATCAAACTCTTTTTTTAAATATATAATAGCAATATCTCGTTTACATAATCTAATAAAATCAGTTGAGATAAGTAGACTTCCACCATGGGGTATTTCAGATAGATATATCTTATAGTTATGGTTCATATATTTTTCTAATACATGTTTTGCAGTTATTAGTGTAGTACTATTAATAAAAAAAGCTGTACCATTAAACTTTCTTTTTTTATAAGAATCCTCTATTAGTACTCTTACAACCACTATATCCATAAAATAACTACCCTCTTTCTTTCCTCCAATCTATAGGCAAAGAGCCTATAGATTGGCAACTAGAGTAGTCTCTACTCGTTATCAGAAGATTTTTTATCTTCGCTCTTCTTTTCTGCTTTTTTCTCTGTAGATTTTTTTTCTACTTTTTTATTATCGCTCTTTTTTGTCTCTTTTTTAGAGTCACTTTTCTTTGTATCTTTTTTAGAGTTACTCTTTTTTGCAGGAGCCTTTTTTGATTTTTTACCTCCACACTTAACAGTCTTCTCGCCACTCTTTACTTTAGCAATCAAAGCCTTACCAAAACCTTTGATATTAATAAGGTCATCAGCCGATTTTAGCTTGTTTGTTTTTCTATATTTGATAATAGAGTCAGCTTTTTTATCACCAATACCCTTTATACACATCAACTCATCTTTTGTAGCCGTCTGTAGATTAACAGCAGAAAAAAGAAATGAGATACTCAAAGCCATAAAAAACAAAATTTTTTTCATATAGTTCCTTTAGAATAGTTTGTCGAGATATAAGTATATAAAAGAAACTTTAAGAGCTATTTAAAAAGCTCTTTTTTCTAATTTAAAATCTATATCGTATATAGGCTCGAATATCCTCTGCCTCCTCTACAACTTGTCCTGCCATACCTTGCATCATAGGGTTACCTGCACTTGCTCCTGCTTTAATATCTGATATTTTCATAGGATTACCACCATCTCCAAAGAATCCATTACTTCCTGAATAGTCATAATTGATTTTTGTATATCGAATCTGTGCATCTAAACTTTTGGTAAGTGGTTGAGTATAGTACGCCTCTATAGCATCCCCACGAACAGCCAATTTAGAACCAATCATTGTATCCTCTGCATAAGTAAAACTTCTCCAATACTTACTACCATGATTGTACTCTAACCCAAATGTACCACCTAAAAAGCTAACAGGCATCAGTGTTCCAAACCAATAAGAATCTCCTGTCTCATCATCAACAGAACCTAACATCTGTTGACCAACATCAGGTTGTGTCTGACTAAAGGCATAACTAGCAAAGATTTTTGTATCATAGAGAAAATCTATATCTTCATCCAAACCATTAATCATCAAAGAGATAGCTCCTCCAGTTTGGTCACCCTTGGTAGAGAGTCCCTCTTCAAATCCATTTGCACCCATTGTCATACCAGGGAGATTAAATGCCTTGAAAAAAGTCGTTTTTATCTTAAATTGACCATCATCATAAGGGACAAATATAACTCCTGCCAATCGAATATCATCCATAGAGCTAGTACTATCACTAGCATAACTAGTATCACTAGAGAATCTAGCTTGTGCATTAGTCCCACCTTGCCCTGCACAGAGTTTAAATGACATGCCAGAGACTCCTGTTAAATCTTCAAACTTAAAAAGAGCCGAAGCACCATCAAACTCTGTATCTATAATATGTCCCAATGGGGATTGTGCCATATCATCCTCTCGTAGATTCGATAGAAAACCTGTAGTAGAGGGTCTCCTTCCAAAACTAATAGTCCAAGGAACCCCTGCTCCCAAAAAGTCCTCACCAAGATATAGCCAATAGGCTTGACGCAATTTAATATTCCCATCTGTAAGTGACTCATTTGTAACCCAATCAAACTGGTCATACCCTCTACCTCGCCCATTTTGCATATCAGCACCATAGGCTTTGTTATAACTCAACTGACCCTTAAAAACTACATTAGATTCAGGCTTATATGCCATATTGAGCCACAACCTATTAGAGAACAAATCTCTATTTTTCTTTGTAGAGCCATCAACCATTTTATATTCAATACTATCTAAAGATGTCCGTAAATCTACACCCCATTTAATATTGTCTTTTGCATCATGAGCTTTGACTCTATTTAATTTTTTTGTTAAGCTTTTTATCTTTTTCTCTAGTTTTGAATTATCACTATTTTCATTTACAATACTTTTAGAAGCTTTTTTTAACTCCATTACACTATTTTTAAGAGTCTCTATCTCAACTCTTAAGCTATCATTATCTACTTTTGCAAATTCAGAACCTGCCATTAGCACAGTAGCTGATACAATAGAGACTCCTATTATACTTTTCATCACTTTTTCCTTTAAAATATAAAAAATTATAATATAAAAAACTATTTATAAACTTAAAGTTTAAAATAATTTTATTCTTTATACTCTTTAGCATTTTAATTTATTTTATTTAAAAATATTATAAAATATTTTATAGAGGTATTATAGCAGATATTCTTTATTAATAGTCATATATAAGAAAATATGATTTATTTTCATAGTTGTATTTACTATTTTTTTATCAATAAAAAAATAGAGAGTCAAATGCTTGAGTAGGAGAATGGAAAAAGGGAAAATGTGATGACTCTCATAACAAAGAGTATAACAATATCAAGTGTCCCAAAAGTGTGAAAAGAGATAAAATCGAAAAAAGTTAATAAAATTATTAAAAAAGAGAAAAACTTCAAAGTGGCAACGACCTACATTCCCAATCCAGACAGGATAAGTA
>CAZSHP010000050.1:0-15479 GCA_964606545.1 uncultured Sulfurovum sp.
GTGAGATAGGACTCCATCTAACGGATGGCTAGAGTAATCTAAGGGCAAGTGCAACAGAGAGTAGACAGCCGATTTTTCGGTCACGGTGAAAGGGTGGTGTAAGAGACCACCAGTACTTATGGTAACATAGGTAGCTAGGTAAACCCTGTCCGTAGCAAGAGGCACATGGTAAAAATCTCACAAAGTCATTTAGTTGACATTGGTGTCTCGCTTGAGCGTATAGGCAACTATACGCCTAGATAAATAACTACCCAACGACAGAACACGGCTTATCGTTGTGCCGTTTATATAAATCTATTATCTATTCTTATAGAGAATTTTTTTCTCACAAATTGGAGATTATTTAAAAATTCTACTGAATCGAAAAGTCTTGAATCGCAGGATTTGGAGCAGTTGAATATCCTGTATCTAAATCACTCGTAATCCCTCCACTAGTATCATAGATATTTTGCCCACCTACATTACCAATTCCAACAACTCCTGCTCTCCATGCTTGGAAAAATGGTTTTGTATTAAGTTCTAATATAGCAGAAGTACAGATAGCTAACATATCAGTTTTAGTTTTATCTGATTGTTTCATACAGACATCATACTTATCATCTGTTGTAGCTATATCTCTAGCCTCTCTATGTAGAATCTTATAAATATCAAACCCATCCCCATCTAAAAATGGATAGGTCGTCCTTACGGAACCATTATTCTCATAATATTTAGAATTTTTCTCTTTGAATGCTGTTAAATAGTTAGCATCAATCCATTTAGCCAACTGATGAAACATCAAAAGCCGTCCAAAGTTTCCACCATCTGCCCACGGTTGACCTTTTGATAAAATTGTACTTACACTAGATATACTACCTGCTGTTCGCAGAGGTAGTCCAAAGCGTTTCTGTTGATGCAGACACATTACATTATTTGCTACTTCGGTAGCTCCTGCTATTCCTAACCAACTCTCTACCATATTATGACCACTCTCATGCCAAAGAAGCCATGAGTTCTTTGGGTCTTGTGGAAAAGAGGTCTTTGTAGGTGTCCAACTCATTGCCATTACAGGATAACCAGAGTGTCCTGCTCCTATACTAATATGTGGGTCAAAAACTTCTCTATTTTTGTGTGCCATCTTTTTATCATTACTACAACTCGGAGGTGTATGTTCATTGTATGGCTCTACACACTCTCTATCATATCCATAAAAATCATAAGCATTTATCGCCTCTTGGTCATAATCTTGGGCTAATTGAGTCACCTTTGAAAAACTAAGATTTGCCATATTTGCTCTTGCTACGGTAATAATATGGTGTTTGGACTCTAACTCTGCTTTTGGTGCTGTTGCATCTGCTCTTAGTGTATCCCACTCTGACTCTGTTGTCTCTCCAAGTACAAATCTAATGGCTTTTTGCACACCTGAAAAGTTTATAGTAGCTCTATCATCTTCTGCTTTTGAGCTATCAAATGACTTTAGAAAAATTAGACCACCATAAGGGTGTTGAATAGTTATAGTTTTTGTAGGATTGTCATTAGTATCTATAAATTTATACTTTTTGACCATTTTAGGAGGTCTTTTTAGAGCTATCTCATGTCTAAATATTCCTCCTACATTATCTCCTACTCCAATAATAAGTTGCATTTTGCTTTCATCAACTCCATCAGGTAGGGTCACTGTTATATCGGTATGTGCAGGGGCATAGAGTCCTGTTGATTGCATATTTCCTGCATACCATTTTTGATGAGTTGTATTTCGTTTTAGATATATAGTAGCACTCTCATCACTTGTTGATGCTGTGGTTTGTCCAGGGAATTGAGATGGGTCATATTTTAGAGTTTTGTCATAAAAGGCTCTCTCTACTATAATTCTAGTAACAGGACTCTCTCTAAAATCCAATACTTTATGGTTGCTAAAGTTAAAAATTGGATTAAACTCTCCATTGGAGTTTACAAATCTACCTCCTGCTTTATACTCATTGAGTAGTTCATTTAGTGAGTGGAATTTATCTCCACTAAAGACGGCATCATTAAGAAGTAGTGCTGACATATTGGTATATTCTCTATTTAAGTCAACTTCTGATAGGAGATTTTCTTTGAGTTCATGAGAGAGGAGAGTATTCATACTTCCACCTATATCTCCTTGGGCTTGAACAAAATTTAAATCAACAGGATATTTAGCATACTTATCATAAACTTCATCCTGAGGAATAGCATCCCCTTTTACTAAATTAGTCTGTAGATTTGTTGTGTTTCCATCAGAGAGGGTAATTTCAACTGCTCCACAATCACTAGTTGTTAGATTTGGATTTGTCTCATTCCCCTCCTTGAATATATTTCTCTCTCTATCTCTTAGTACCTCTTCAAGATACTCTATTTTATTATTTTTAGTCAATAACTCTTTTAATCCTTGTAGTGTATCGGGAACATTATTATAATCATCCATCTCCAATCGTCTCTGTAGATGAGTGTAACTTATATAATCAGCAACACACATATCATATTGGTCTACTCCACCAACCTCATTTTTGTTCGGCAAAATCTTGACATCAGCTCTATTGTTTTGAAACATTGTTGTAACTCCAGCCTGTTTCAAAATCTCATTTGATGCAGTCTCTACCACACCATATTGATTTAAAAAACTAGGGGATTCCATTATCAAAACTCCTCCACCTGCTCTTATATACTCTACTATTAAATCAACCTCATCAAGAGCTGTTTTTCTAACAGTTTTATTAGCAAAATCACTATCACTATTAGTCATTTCAAAATCTTCTAAGATAATAACAGGATAGATATTTGGGTCTAATAATCCCTCTTCAGATGCCTCTTTCCAAGTTGGAATTACTTTTGGATTTTCATCTGCAACAAAATTGAAATTATTATGAATTTTAAAAGGTTTCAAATCATATTGACCATCAGCCCCATCACTACCTACAACAGCACTTGTACCCCAAAATACTGCTGTTGTTTTATTGGATAATACTTTTATTTTAGCTCCTGATTTTGAGTATCTATTATCGGAATTACTATTTTGTTCTGTTAACCATGCAAAGGTATTATGAAAGAAGTTTTCCATATCAGGAGAGTCAACTATCTCATCTACAGGTCTCCAGTTTCTAATATTATCGGAGTAGTTCCTAGGTCTTACTAAAATTGACGCATAGAGAAAACTCCCCATAGCTACTACTCTACCTTTTCCAATAGTTCCTCCTGCTACAATAGGAGCATTATAAGTAGAGGTGTTGGAGTCTCCTAAGTTAATATTATTATCTGCATAATAACTCATTACAGATTTTGGAGGGCGTACAGGTCTATATCTTTTTATGGTATTATTTGTATAGTCAATAGGATAATCCGTATATTTGGGGTCTTTATCACTTCTAGGTGAAAAAATTGGAAATCCATTCTCTCCTGTTATTAGAGTGGTAAAAGTATCTGTTGTACTCCATCTGTTATAGTTTTGTTTAAATATATGAAACTCTCTAACTCCATCAAAAATTTTCTCTAGTTGAGTATCTATATCACTAGCTATACTTGCAGATTTTAGACTACTTGTATTAATATCTATATTGCTATCCATTGCTCCAAAAAGCATAGAGCTACTCATAGCTGTTATTAAACTCAACTTAATTATATTTTTTTTCATTTTTAACCCCTTAACCTATCAATCTCATCTAAAATCTCTTTTCCTATCTCAAAATCTTCAAATTGAGCTCCAAACTCATCTACTCCTTTTATAATACCGAGTTCGGCATTTGCTTTGCCATCAGGTAGGTTTATATCTATCTGTGAGCGATACATCTCTAAAGCTTCTCTAACAGCATTGTCAATTACAACTATATCAGGAGTGTTTGGTTTATCAAAAGCATTAAGCAATCGAATAATATTTCTAGGTTTTGGATGGTTAAAAGAGGTAGCAGGGACTAAATCAGCAGGAGTTACAACTGCTTTTGCTTCTGTAGTTCCTAGTTCAAGTTGGTAGATAGAGAATTTTACTTTTTTCCCATCTTCATACTTAAATGCTCCATTTTCATCTGTTCGTCCAAACTGATTACCACTTCGGTACTCTAACCCCTCAACAACTCCATTTATAGATTTAAAAATACCATCAAGAATTTTGATTGCTTTTGGTTCACCACTTGTTTTATCTACTAATACTTTTTTTGTAATTAGTTTATTGTCTCTTATTGCTACTAAATGGGCTTTTACATCTTCTGTTGGGAGTAGTCCTCTATGCTCTCCAAAATGCCCTGCTAAATCATTCATAAGATTATATATATCCTCATTATTGTGAAAAGCTTCAATATCCTGATTGAAATCTATATGATTTTTTAGATTTAAAAGAGCTATAGACTCTTTTGTACTATTATCAATAGTAATACCATTACTTACATCTCCATCAGCATCAAGTGATTGTAAAAATTTACCCATATTTACAACTTTTGGATTACTCTCATCTGTTGTATTTGCCAAATCAAAAAGAGTGATAATTCGTCGATTAGGGTTATAGGGGTCAACTTTTATATTTGCCGACCCAAGAGATATTCCTGTAGACTCATCACCTATATAGAATGTAACTCCTGCATCTTTGTCATATTTAAAGAGTCCATCTTTGTCTGTATATCCACTAAAATTGCCTGATATATATTTGACTCCCTCAATTGCACTATCTATTAAAAAACCTGTATTATCTATCTCTATTTTTTTTGCAATAAATGTTGAACTAGAGTTACTAGCCTCATCTGTTACTGTAATATTGACATCATGATAACCCATATCAAGAGAGCCTATTGTATTATCTGCAATGCTCCAAGTTCCATCTTTATCATTGATAGCAGTATAATTATTATCATCAATTTTAACGATAATAGTGTAATTTGTAGTATTGGTATCACTATCTCCTGAAGGCAAATTTCCACTAAGAGGAGGGGTTGAATCATCTGTAGTTAAATCATCTATTGTAGAGTTTTGAGCAGGTGGAACGCTATCTTTTATAATAGTTAAGTTCAACTCATTACTATAGTTATTACTACTATCTTTTAGAGTTAGATTAAACTCTTTTGCCCCATCTACTCCTGATGTATCCAAGAGTAGTCTTAATTTACTGTTTACCAAAACCCCTTTTGAGATACTATTAACCAAAAGTGTAGCCCCTGATTCTCCATTTACCTCAACAGCTGTATCGTCTTGATTTGTAAAATTTGGTGTGGTGGTTAGTGTAGGAGCTAGGGGTGCTGTTGTATCAGCTACACTACCATTTGTTGTACTACCTACTACTGAGCCACCAGTTTGAGTATCGGTTGGTGTTTCTGTTGTGGGGTTAGCATCTCCTCCTGACTCTTCACTCAAGTTGTTTGGCTCCTCTTCCGTAGATGGAGCTGTCTCCTCTTTAGGTGGTAGGTTCTCTCTAAGATGCTCTCTAGCCTCCTCCAAAGAGATAGGAGTAATACCACTCTCTTCCAAAAGGTTTTTGACCTCATCTTGAGTCATCTCATTAAGTGATTGAGAACTACTCAATTGAATGTTATTAGGTATTGTAATAGATACTGATATATCTCCATCATCATCTATTGATTGTAAAAATGAAGCTATTTTTAGTACTTTTGGATTATCAATCTCATCCCTTGGTACACCGACCAAATCTTGTGGATAGACTCTACCATCAGCTGTTATTTTGGATAATGAACCCACCTCTAATGCTCCTACCATAAAAGCAACTGGTAGAGAGGGACATTCAAATTTACCATCTGATTCTGTTTTTGCTGAAGTAACACCACATCTATAGCTCATATTAGCAACAGGAGCATCAACTAGATAACCTACAATATTTTTGGGCTGGTTACTCTCCTGTTTTGAGTCTGTAGAGTCTCCTCCACAAGCTGTTATCAACAACATGGTTGAGATACTTAAAATAGTTTTATATAATATCGTTTTTTTCATTTTTTCTCCTTTTTAACTCATAAAACCTAAATCTCTAGCAGTAAAATTTTGCAATTCAGGTAGTATATAATCCAGTGTAGCCTCATCAACTCCAAACCATTTTAGAAGTGTTCCATAATATTGACTCATAGAGGTAGTAGGGATTAATCTCCCTTTTGAGTATAGGTCATCATCACTACCTAGTGTCAAATCAGGCATTGTTCCATAGACTCCCCCATTGATAGCTCCTCCCATAGCAAAATATGTGCCACCCCAAGCGTGGTCTGTTCCATCTCCGTTATTTCCTGTACTCCTTCCAAAATCAGAGATATTAAATGTAGTGACTTCATTCTCCATTCCCATCTCCTCTAATGCTCTATAGAAGTCGCCTAGCCCCAAACTCATACCTCTTAATTTTCTAGCATGTTGTTGTGTTTGGTTGCTATGAGTATCATACCCACCATCAAAAACAAAGAAAATCTGTCTTTTTAGTCCTCTATTTTTACCAATATAGGCTAATTTTGCCACAGCATTTAGATTTTTAAGCATAGAGCTATCGGCAAAAGTTGGACTAGTTTGTGCTAATTGTTCATTGGTAGGGTGAGAGAATAACTCTCCTCCATAAGCGTTGGTACTACTGAATGTTGGAGAGTTATCATTCCAATCTGTTACAATAATATCTTGCATATTAAAAGAGTGTTGTTGTGCTTGTAGATATAGTTTTTTGAACATATTGGTATCATTCTGAGCCATGAGTTGATTGTACAAATCTCTGTTTAATTTCACATATTTTGATGGTCCTCCTGAGTTAATAACCAAAGGAGATGTCTCTTTACCATAAAAGAGATGTTCGTTTGTAGTTATTGCGATATTCATACCATAAATATCTCCTCCATTTACACTACTCCATCTATCAAAAACTCTTCCTGCCCAACCTGTATAATCAAGTAGAGAGGCTTCACCGTTCATTGTGAGTTTAGTTTGATGATTGTGTGCAAAGAGAAAAGGGGGTAGAGGTTTGGTTTTATTTTTAAGCTCTGCCTTGGTTGCTAGTTCTATTAAATTTCCACAGTTGGCTACTACAGCTACTTTTTGTTGATTGACCAAATGAGCAATTTCAGGCATGAGTGCATTGGTAGCTACATCTAATCCATTGTGTTTATAGAATCCTTTTGTATAACTTAACATTAAGTCATTATCTTGGGCATAAGGATTCCCCCCAGTTAAATCCAATCTATTATCTGAGATAGGTAGAGTTAACTCATTGTCTACAACTCTAATACTATCTCTTATCTTGGCATAATTTGGATAACCACTCTTCTCATCACTACCTGAAGGGATAAACATATTTAGTCCATCATTTCCACCTGCATTATATATAACAACCAATGCCTTATAGTCACTAAAACTCGATTCAGTTCCAAATAGAGTTGTTGGTAGTGCCAATGATGAAACTCCTGCCATTGAAAATTTTAAAAAATCTCTTCTACTTCTCATTATCTCTCTCCTATTCTGTCATAAATGTATTGGTTGTAACAACGGCTCTAATTGCTGGGAATATTGCTTTACGCAAAATAGATGCTTTTTTGTCATATTTTGGATTATCTTCATCATGTACATCATAGATATTGTAGAGTTTTGCATCTTTTAGATTATTGTAGATAATATCTACCTGTTCTGTTGTAAGTAGTCCACCAGTGAGTTTCTCATTTAGATGATTTATAAGAGCCTCAATCGCTTTTTCATCATCATGATACTCTTTTTCTCTATAATCTTGTAACTTTTCAAAATCCCCATTAGAGTCACCATCAATCACTTTTTCCATAACATTTAACTCCTCTGAGGCATCTAAAAGTACCTTATTAGCACCAACATAATATACGGGTATATATCCTCTTGCAGGTGCATCACTAGCAAATGCCTCTACTGTATCATATCTCTTTAATCCATTTGCTCCACCATTTTTATAATCATACATATATGCGTTTGTGAGGTAATTTTTCTCCCACCCCTCTAAATCTTTTGATATTTTATTGCTAAATTTTATAAATACGGTATCTGATTGAATTTGATTCTCTGGTGCTACGCTATTGGATGATTTAAAATCATTACTATTTGGAATAAAACTATTATCATAAAAGTTAAATACGGTAGGGGCTAATCCTGCTCCTTGATTCAAAAAGTCTCGTGTATCATTAAATAGAAACTGATTAGTTACAACCTCACAATTTGATGCTGTATCATCACTTGGGCCACCATAACCACAAAAGTACCATTTTGGAAAAGCTTTAGCATTAAATGCTCTTAAAAAATTAGTATAGGCTATAAGTGGTTCTTTGAACTTAACGACCTCTTTTGTTTTAATATCTTCCCAAATCTCTTTATCTAAAAGTATCGCTTTTATAACAGCTTTTAAATCTCCTTTTGTGCTGTTAAAAACAGTAGCTACTCTCTTTACATAGTCAGGTGAAGGGTTTGATTTGGTAAATCTCATAATCAAATTTTTTGAGATATAAGGAGCTACATTTTTATTATTCATAATAATAGTAATAGCCTTTTTAATATCATCCTCTCCACTAAGTCCAGCAGGGATTGTGTCGCCTAATAATTTTTTCTCTCCAAAATCATGATATTTTTCAGTAAACTCCATAGGATGAGTAAAATCTCCTCTCCTAAATCCTACTCTACCAAATTTATCTCCTCTATTAACATCTCCATTTCCACTTCTTTTATTATCCCAACCTGTAAAAACCCTAGCCAATTCGTTTACATCCTCTTGGGTATAAGTTGGAATTAGATTTCCACTACTATCTTTTTTAGGCGTACCATCCATATTTAGCTCATTAAGCCCTATAGAAAAGAGTTGCATAATCTCCCTAGCATAATTTTCATCGGGATAAACGGTGATATTTGCTTCATTAATATATTTTTTCTTGTTGCCATTATAGGTCAAAAAGAGTCCCATACCTGAACTAAAAGATATATCATTTAATAGATTTTGATAACTACCAAAGGCATTTTTTTGTAAAATATCAAAATATCTGCCTAGTGCATCACCTCTTCTAGTAAATATAGGCTCAAAATCACTCTCTACAATAATTTGACTTAATGCGTAAGCTAGTTTATGTCGAAGTTGGTCATTTGAAGTCAAAGCTATATCAAACCACGCACTCATTCTATATCTAGGGGAGTGAAATGATGCTCTCTCTTTATTGAAAACCTTATCATTATCTGCTAAATATTCATCTACGCTATATGGATTGATTGTAGGTTCTGCCTCTTTTGCTAGTTTTATCATCTTGCTAAGATAGATATTATCCTGTAGTGGCATAGCCAACTGTTTATCTATCCATGCTTCAATACCTATTTTTTGTATATGCTTAATATCTTTTTGAGTAGCCCCAAAGGTTGCTTTGTTTAAAAATCGAATAGCTGTTGTTGTATCTATAGCTTTGGGGATATAAGGGTAGTTATCTACGGATGATGAGGTTGGAGGAGATGAAGGTGGAGGGGTATTTTCATCTCTATTATTATTTGAATGAGATTGATTTTCAGTTGTTGCTCTTGAGGTTTCATGAAATAAGTTTTCTCTTAAATGTTTTTCTGCCTCTTTTAGTGTTACAGGTTCGATACCCTCCATCTCTAATAGTTGGTTTGCCTCCTCTTGAGTTAGCTCTTCGAGTCTCTTTGAACTATTGATATTTAAATCATTGGGAATATCAATAGTTTTGGATAAATCTCCATCACTATCTAATGATTGTAAAAAAGAGGCAATTCTCAACACTTTTGGATTATCTATATCATCTCTCTCTACTTTAGCTAAATCTTGTGGATAGATTATTCCATCTGTTGGTATATTATCAATTTTACCAATTTCAAACTCTCCTATATTAAAAACAATAGGTAATGATAAACATTCAAATTTACCATCACTATCTGTTTTAGCCTCTATCTCTCCACATCTATAACCCATATTAACAATGGGTGCATCAATAAGATAACCTACTAGTTTTTTTTGAGGTTCTATAGGGCTATTACTCTCTAAATGAGTTGTCTCCTCTGTTTTTGTCTCTGTTGAGTTATTTCCACACGCTGTTATTGTTATTAATAGTCCTAAACTAAAAACAATTTTATAAAACATCCTTTTTTTCATTTATTCAATTCCTTATCAGTTTTAACTATTTTAGCAAAAAAATATCCTCTTTAATCTTAAATTTTATATTATGAAATAAATTTTATTTGTAGTGTGATTTATGGATTAAAAAGAGAGTAATTAGAGTCTATTTTTTGAAAGTGGAGAGCATAAAACTCTCCATAGTTATGGATTAATTTTGTTTAGAAATCATTAATGAAACTAGAGGTTTGACAACTTTCAAAACTCATAGAACCAGATTTTGTTTCATCTTCTAGTTTTAAATTAATATCAAAAAAGGCTAACTCTCCATATCCTCCACATTGGGATGAATTTGTAATCTCTTTGTTGTTAGAGATTAAAGTATCGAGAGTATCATATCCTTGTATATTTTCCGTTTTTACTCTACATATAACTTTTGCATTTTTTACTCCAAAGGTATCAGCATCTTTTGTTATTGTAAAAATATGTTCTCTATGAAAAGGTGTAGTTACTGTTGCATTTGTCTCTATCTCTATAGTTTCTGGCAAATCAACACCTTCTAAATTATATAGATTTTGAAAATGAACTTCTCCAGCTCTTTTATCTTTTCCTGAAAAATTTACACTTAGAGCTATTTTTTTACCTAACATATATGAAGGAAATTTTAGTGTTACATATGTTTTGCCTTCATTGTCTAATTGATAGGTTCCATCTTCGGAATCTATTTGAAGCTCCCACTCTTTGGATTCACTACTACATATCTCATTTATATAGTTATGTCCTATAGCAAAACCCAACTCATTATAACTATTACCATAGTAGGCATTTTGCAGTTTTAGTTGTTCTTTGAGGGGAGTATATGGGTCAATATCCCATTTACCTAAAGCTTCACTTCTTGTAGCATCTCCAAACAGTATTAAAAAGTCTCTATCTGTATTTATATTTTTGAATATTTCTTTATTAACTTTAAATGAAGCAGTGTGATTATCTTTGTCTGCTATTAATTCCCCTTTAATACTACTAAATTTTCCATATAAAATTCTATCTCCCTTTCCATCTTTGTCTCTAAAATCTGCCATAGCAGAGATATTTATTTTAGAAGGAGTATTTACAATATTGTTATATTTGTCTGATGCAGAGATTAAAAATTTTTGTGTAAACCATTTGGTATTACCATCATATGTTACTCCTGTATCATTAATAGAGAATGCTGTCGGTTCACCAGATAATATAACAACTGATGTTCTTCTCTCAATATCATAAATCTCTCCTCTATTATTAGTATAATTTATATATACATCAAAGTTTGCAAGTCCTGATGTATTATATGTTTGTATATAAAAAACTCTCTCATTTTCATTTTTAAAAGTTAGTTCTGATTGTGGAGTGCCATGGTCATTATTATAGTTGTTTGGGTCTATAAGCTTTACTTTTGATGGGTCACTACTTTTTATAGTCATTGTGTGAATTCTATCTGCTTGGACATTTTTGTTTGAGCTTGAGTTAAACAGAGAGAGTTTATATCTCTTTTTATTATTTAATCCTATTTTAGGTTCATCATCTACTGATTCTAGTTTTATATCATATTCAAAAATAGATTTAATATCCTCCACTGTAAGATTACCATCAATTGAGATAGGGTGATAGCTTGAGCTGTATGAACCTTTTCTTGAAGTCTCTTCATATTTTAGGTAGCTATTGGCATTTACTGTATATCCTATAGGTGTACAAGCATTTACAAAATCAGCTGTAAATTGGATGGTATGAGACTCTTGTGGTTTAGTGAATTCAATAGTGTTATTTTGTATATTTAGACTACTACTACTTATAGTACACGCATTTAAATCCAATGATATGTTGGATAGTTCTACTGTTATATCATCTGTATAGTTATTTTGTATATCAAATTCCAAGTAAAATTTTTTTTGGGATGAGTCGATTAGACTCTGTTTTGTATGAATTTCAATATTATCATCTCCCAAGGTTAATGAATTAGTAGAAGTGCTACCACCTCCACACGCAGTAAAAAGTATAGAAGAGAGTAGTATGCCAAATCCCATAAAAATTTGTTTCATTTTAAAATCCTTTTTAGTATAAATAGTTAACAGCAAATACAACAGAGCCTATATCATCAACTCTTTTGAGGTCAGAGAATGAGTATCTATATCCCAAATCAAAATCAACTTCTTTTAGAACATTCCATGCAAGACCTGCTTGTGCGCCATATATAAAGCCATTCTCTTCAATATTTTTATCTGAATATTTTAACCAACCAACATGACCACCAAGATATGGTTTAAATATAATTCTGTCTGTTTTATATAGACTTGTCCATATGAATCTATCAAACGCTAACATAGTACGAAAATATTTTTGACCATTTTTGTTGAAGTTGTGTCCTGATACAGTTGTTCTCCACTCATCATTTTGCGCACCTACTCTAAATCCAAACTCAACACCTTTATTCTCTTGGTCTACTCCAATAACATTTTTTGACGAAACCTCTCCATAACCAACCTCTATACCTAAAAATCTCTCAGAAGTAAACTCCTGAGCTAACACTAAACTATTGAGCGTTAACATTGTCAATAAAATTTTATTAAACATTTCTTAAATCCTTTTATTAAAAAATTTCTTAATTTATCTTAAATATTACTAGGATTCTTGTTATAATATACTTAATATTTTTTTAAACTAAAAATATAATTTGTATATTAATAAATATAACAATGTCTCAAATTGAATACTGTTATTTAGAGTTAAAACGAGGTTTTTATCTGATATAATACGCAATAAAATTAAAAGGTTAAATATGGAATCAAATTTTAGTACTTTAGATTGGGTTATATTCTCCTCATACTTTCTTGTGCTTATATTGACATCTGTAGTTCTTAGTCAAGCAAAGGTCAAAACTTCACGGGAGTATTTTACAGGTGGCAATGCTATGCCTATGTTTGCTGTGGCTATATCGGTTTTGGCTACCTCTCAATCAGCAGCTACATTTCTAGGAGGGCCAGAGTACTCATTTAGCAAAGATATGACCTTTTTAGGCTTTTATGGTTCTGCTTTTTTAGCTATTTTATTTGTCTCCAAAGTATTAGTTCCTAGATTTTATGCGATTAATGCGATAACCGTTTATGAGTATTTGGAGTTTCGATATGGAGAGAGTGCAAAACGATACGCAGGGATTATGTTTTTGGTAGGACGACTCTTTGCTAGTGGTGCTAGATTATATATTGGAGCATTAGCAATCTCAATGATACTCTTTTCTGATATTTTAGCCTCTCATATCGCTATATCTATTGCTGTTTTGATGTTGGGGGCTTTGGCTTATACCTATTTTGGTGGGGTTAAATCGGTGATTTTATCTGATATTATCCAAGCAGTTACCTATATTGGAGCTGGTTTAGCTGTGCTTATATATTTATATTATAGTATTAATGCAGATTTCTCTACTATTATGACAACTCTATCTGATAACCATAAATTAAAATTGGTTGATTTCTCTTTTTCGGGAGGTTTTACTATTTGGACACTGCTCACAGGTTGGTTTCTACTCAATATCGCAGCCTATGGACTAGACCAAGATATGACACAAAGAGTCCTAACCTGCAAAGATAAAAATGATGGGGCAAAATCACTTATCTACTCTATTATATTTACTATCCCTGTTGCACTTCTATTTATGTTAATAGGTCTGCTTCTATATATTTTTTATATGCACCCCGAACTCTCAGGAGCTACAGATGTCTGTGTAGACCAAAATTTCAATGGCGAAAAAGTAACTATATTTATGCTCTATATTTTAAATGAGATGCCAGAGGGTCTAAGAGGTCTAGTAACTGTCGGAGCAATAGCTGCGGCTCTATCCTCTACTAACTCTGTGTTATCTGCTATGGCATCTGTAGCTGTTGAGGATATATATAGACCTTGGTTAGCTAACAAAGATAGAGATGAGGCACACTTTTTAAAAGCTAGTAGAGTTATGGTTATTACTTTTGCTGTTCTGCTCTGTGGAATGGCTATGATAAGCTACTATTGGCAACAGTATACAGAGCTACCACTACTCAATTTTGCTCTTGGTGTTATGGCATTTGCTTATGCTTCTCTGTTGGGTGTGTATGGTGCAGCTATTTTTACCAATAGAGGAGATGATAGAAGTGTTCTATTTGCTCTAATTGGTGGATTTATGACGGTTCTTATTTTGCAACCATATATAATTGGTCAGATTATAGATATAAAAGTAGATTTTGCTGTGATGATGATAGTTGGTTCTATAGTCTCATTTGCAATTATGATGACAGGCAAGAAAAAATAATTAAAAATAAAGGAGAATAATGAAAGAGAGATACCCAACCAAAAAGATATTTGTAGGAGGTGTAGCTGTAGGTGGAGATGCTCCTATCTCTGTACAATCTATGACATATAGTAAAACATCAGATATAAAAGCCACAGTAGAGCAGATAAAGAGACTACACTTAGTAGGCTGTGATATAGTCAGAGTAGCTGTTCCAAATATGCAGAGTGCAGTAGCGTTAAAAGAGATAAAAAAACAAATCTCTATCCCTCTAATAGCTGATATTCATTTTAACTACAAATTGGCATTAGAGGCTAGTAAATGGGTAGATTGTATTCGTATAAATCCCGGTAATATCGGAGAAAAAGGGCGAGTGAGAGAGATAGTAAAAGCGTGTAAAGAGAGAAATCTACCTATCCGAATTGGTGTCAACTCTGGTTCATTAGAAAAAATATTTGACCAAAAATATGGAGCAACAGCAGAGGGAATGGTAGCAAGTGCAGAGTACAATATCAAATTTTTAGAAGATTTAGACTTTACAGATATAAAAATTTCCCTAAAAGCCTCTGATGTAGAGCGAACAGTAGAAGCCTATCGAACCCTAAGACCCCAAAACAACTACCCATTTCACTTAGGAGTAACCGAAGCAGGAACTATCTTTCACGCCACAGTAAAATCAGCTATAGGTCTAGGAACTCTACTACTAGATGGGATTGGAGATACTATGAGAGTCTCAATCACAGGTGAACTAGAAGAGGAGATAAGAGTTGCAAAAGCAATACTAAAAGATTCAGGAAGAGTAAAAGAGGGTCTAAATATTATCTCATGCCCTACATGTGGACGAATAGAGGCTGATTTAGTAAGTGCAGTAGCCGAAGTAGAGAGAAGAACAGCACATATCAAAACTCCACTAGATGTCTCTGTCATGGGATGTGTAGTCAATGCCATTGGAGAGGCAAAACACGCCGATGTGGCTATCGCTTTTGGTAAAGGTAGTGGTTTGATTATGGTAAAGGGTGAGGTGATTGCCAAGTTGCCTGAATCGGAGTTGGTAGATAGGTTTGTTAGTGAAGTTGAGGCGTTTGATAAAAAGGGGGGTTAATTTCCCTTTTTATAGTATCTTTTTCAATAGAAAATCATAGAAATCACAAGAATATCGAAAATGAT
>CAZSHP010000051.1:0-15219 GCA_964606545.1 uncultured Sulfurovum sp.
GGAGTGGGTCACGCATTTTCATATTTGGAGAGGTCATATCTATTTTGGCTCTTAGGACATGTTCGCCGTCTTTGAACTCGCCGTTTTTCATTTTTTCAAAAAGCTCTAGGTTCTCTTCTGTAGAACGCTCGGCGTATTTGCTTCTTTTTCCTGCTTCGGTTACTGTACCACGATATTCACGCATCTCATCTTCGGGTAGACTGTCTACATAGGCTTTGCCCATTTTAATGAGTTGGATAGCATAGTTGTGTATTTGATGAAAATAGTCAGAGGTATAACGGACACTATTCTCCCACTCAAAGCCTAGCCACTGCACAGCATCTTTTAGAGCTTCTACATATTTTGTATCTTCTGTAGTTGGGTTGGTATCATCCATTCTTAGGTTACAGTGACCTTGGTAATCTTTGGCTATACCAAAATTGATGCTTATGGATTTTGCGTGTCCTATGTGAGGGAAACCGTTTGGTTCTGGGGGGAATCTTGTTACTACCTCTTGGTATTTGCCTGTTTTTAAATCTTTTTCAACTATTCTTCTTAAAAAATCTTTTTTTTTACTCATTATTAACCCTTTGATATAAGGGGCGTATTTTAGCTAATTAGTGCTTTAGGATTAAAAGAAAAAGAGTTTTTGGATAGAATACTAAAAACAAAGAAGGAGATTTAAATATGAGAAAAATAGAAGTAACAGTGATACTACTATTACTTTTAACATTTGTTGGCTGTAAAGAGAACTCTATAACAAAAGAGGTAGTAGACTATAAAAGTAAGTTTATTAATGACTCAAACTGTAGTCAAATTATAGATAAGGTATTTATAACTATCTGTTACGATTATAAACTAAAGGCAGCTAGGTCTGTAGCATATAGACTAGAGGGGAATTTGGTCAATAACCCAAATATAAAAAAACGACCCTCTTTTTATAAAGAGCCTAGTTTGGAAAAAAGATACCAAATAGTAACTACTGATTATACCAATTCAGGTTATGATAGAGGTCACTTGGCTCCTGATGCTGCTTTTGACTGGTCACAGGAGAGCTTGGATTCGGTATACTCTTTGGCAAATATTATTCCACAAGCACCACAGGTTAATCGTAATATGTGGTCACAGGTTGAGGAGTATGCTAGAGAGAAAGCTGTAGAGCTAGGAGAAGTTGATGTTATAAATATCGTCAAATATGCAAAGAGGTCAAAACGAATAGGTAAAAATAGAATGGCTGTCTCAAGAGGATTTTATAAAATACTATACAACAATGAGGAGAACTACAAAGAGTGTTTCTACTACTCAAATAGATTAAATGTCTCTTCTCGTGATGATAATATTAGTAAACATAACATCAACTGTGATACAGTAGATTAAAATTAAATTTGAGCTATTTCATATGGTAGTCTGTGAGAAGCTCAATAATAGCAACTACTCTACCCTTGCCTCTATTCTCTAATAGCAGTTTACCTCCCATAGAACCCTCTACAATCATCTTTGACATATATAGACCAATACCTGTTCCATGGCTCTCAAACTTTGTACTAAAATATGGTTCAAAGACTCTATCAATGATTTTGGGGTCTATACCACCACCATTATCTGCTATCTCTATTCTTATTACACCACAAAACTCTTTTACATCTATTGTAACAGTAGGATTATCTATATATTTTCTATTCTCTATAATAGCATCTTTGGAGTTATTCAGTATATTTAAAAATACCTGCTCCAACTCATTTTTATAACCTACTATCTCTATATTTTTGTTGGCATGATTTATCAATTTGATATTGTACTCCAAATATGAATCCTCTACAAAGACAGCCGTCTCATTTATAGCATCTCTAATACAAAATCTCTCTTTCTCTTTATTAGGGGAGAAAAAATCTTTGAAATCATCTATTGTCTTACTCATATTTTGAATAATATAGTTTGATTTGACCTTGAATCGAAGCATATCACTATCTGTCAAACCTTTGGTTCGATGCTTTATCCCAAGTAAAACAGTCAAGGAACTAAGAGCATTAAGTGGCTGTCTCCACTGATGAGCTATATTTCCTATCATCTCTCCCATAGATGCCATTTTGGCCTGTTGTTGTAATAATCTCTCTTGTTGAATATTTTTCTTTCTCTCTAGCTCTAGTTTTGTAATATCAGCTAAAATAATTATAAAATAGTCTTTGGTACACTCTAATTCTGATTTGGTAATTGTCAATTTGAAATAGTAAATTCCATTATCACATGTTATTTTGACCTTGTGTTCTACCTCATTAGCAACAATATAGTCAAAATTTTTATTATAATACTCATCATCAATATACTCTCTGTTATCACTATCAAAGAGTTCAGATATAGAGTTATGCTCTCTATTAAACTCCTCTATACTTCTATATTTTGAAAAATAGTTTGAGAACTGTCTATTAACATAGATAAGATTTTTATTTTTATCTCTAAGTATAATAATATTTACAGTTGCATCTAATATACATGCTAAATAAGATTTCTCTTTCAACTCACGATTGATACTAGAAATTTCATCCTCAACAGATTTCATATCAAATTCCCTTATATAATAGTTTAACCTTTGTCATATATTATATTTAATTTTTATTAAATTTGATACCATTACCCTCTAAAATAATCCTTTTATCTAAAATAAGGGAATTAACTGTTCGTTTGAAACTTTTTTTACTCAGAGAAAAAGCTCTCATAATATCATCTGCTGAACTTTTTGTATTGAGTCCAATAAAACCACCACGACTCTCAATAGTATCTAAAACCTTTCTCTCATAGACATCTGCTGTAGCTTTTTTACCTATAGGCTGTAGAGTCAAATCTAGCTTTCCATCGTGACGGATATTTTTGATATATGCCTCTCTTCTATCTCCTACAGACAATCTCTCAAATATCTCATTATCAAATAGCATCCCCTCATAGAGATTTTCAACTATAACTTTATAACCAAGTGGTGTTTTGGAGAGTACTAATATAGAAACCTTCTGATTTTTTACCAAAGAGTCTGTCTTATATGAGAGCCATTTACCTATTTTGTGAGTTCCATATAAGCGTCCTGTCTCTCTATCTAAACATACACGAAGTATGAACTTTTTTCCTATATTAAAATGACATTTCTGTTGGGATAGTGGAACAAATAGGTCTTTTGGCAGACCCCAATTTACAAAAGCTCCATAGCGTTGATAATCTACTACAGTAAAGTATCCAAACTCACCAAGCATAGCATAGGGGTATTTGGTAGTAGCAACAACTCTATCTTCTGAATCTGTATAGATAAATACCTCTACAGTAGAGCCTATAGGCATCTCACTATCTATAACATAGGCATTAGGTAGAAGCACCTCTTCAAAATTTCCTGCTACAAGAAAAAGACCATACTCTGTATCTCTCTCTACTCTAAGGTTATTAACCTTGCCAATCTCTATAGTTTCATTGATTATTATTTTATACTCTTTAGATGTTTTATAAATGGTTCAGCCCCAATAAAACCTGTAATAGATTTATCAGCCATATATTTATTATTTTTATCAAAAAAGATAATATTTGGAGTTCCAAATAGACCATACTTTTTCAAAATAGCTTTGTCATCATCTGTATTATCAGTCAAATCTATTGTTATAAACTTAAATCTCTTAAGCTCTTTTACTACATCCTTATTAGGGAAAGTAACAGCCTCTAACTCATCACATGATGCACAAGATTTCTTTCTAAAATCAATCACAACTAACTTATCACTAGCTTTTACCTCTTTTTCAATTCTCTCAATAGAGTAGCCAAGGTGTGAATCTTTATCTTCTCCCCAAGCTTTTCTGTGGGAACTCTCTGTAGAGCTATCAGATACAACAGGAAGTACAACTTGAGAGGTAGTCGTAAACTTCTCAAATGGATGAACCATTGAGGTTGAACCACTAAGTAGTCCTATAAAGAGTGATGAACCATAAAGAAGAGAGATAAATGCCATAAGTTGAAATAGCTTTGATGCACCATATGTCTCTTTGCTAGAGTTAAATACACCCATATAAAGAGCAATCCCCATAAACAGAAGAGACCAAAGAAACATTGTAGTAGTAGCATCAAAGACTTTACCAAACATAAAAATAGATAGAGCCAACATAGTCACACCAAAGACCTGTGAAACTCTAGTCATCCATCCTCCAGGTCTAGGCATAAACTTACCTGCTCCTGCACCTACTAAAAGAAGTGGAACTCCCATACCCATACTCATAGCAAATAGTGCTGTACCACCTAGAAGAGCATCTCCTGTTTGAGAGATAAATATAACAGCACCTGCTAATGGAGGAGCGACACATGGCCCAATAATAAATGCTGAGAGGAAGCCCATAACAGCTGTTCCTAATATTCCATTACCTTGTGCATTATCACTCGCAGAGTTTATCTTTGATTGCCAAGAGCTTGGTAGCTGTATCTCAAAATAACCAAATAGTGAAATTGCCAATGCGAAAAACATCATACCAAAGAGTGTCAATACCCAAGGTTTCTGCATAATTGCCTGTATGTCTGCACCAACCATACCTGATATGACTCCAACAGCTGTATATGTGATAGCCATAGAGAGTACATATATCAAAGAGGTAAAGAACCCTTTCATTGCACTAGGCTTAGCAGAACCTGACTGAGAGACTATAATTGATGAGAGAATAGGTATCATTGGAAAGATACAAGGGGTAAGTGCTAGAAGCAGACCAAGTATAAGAAAAAGAGCAATTATAAAAATCGGATTTTCATGAAGTAGTACATCGACTATAGCATTGGCATTCTTTTGACTAATAGCATCTTTAAGTTTACTCCAAACACTAGGTTGTGGAGCTTTGAATTTATACTCTTTTTCTATAGTATTATAACAGATTCCATTATCTGAACAGCCTTGTAGTTCGATTAGTAGTGTATAGTCACCTTTTACTTTGGAAGTAATATCTGATATAGGTATATCTACTCTAATAGTACCTACATGAACCATACCATCCTCAGTCTTATGTGGAGTAGGCCTTTTAACTTTTAACTCTAACTCTTTTGGTTTAATGATTTTATATTTCAGACTCTCATCTGTAATATGAATCTTATCAGCTAGGATGATTCTAGTCTCAATCACATCTCCATTCTCTACAGCAGATACTTTAAATGCCTCTTCTGGAGATGGAAATGATGATTTACCTTTTAGAGCAGATGAAAAATCTGCATTTATAAATAGTGTTACAAGCAGAAATAGTTTTAAGATTCTCATTGAATTCTCTTCCCTTTTTACAATTGAATAGTCTAAATATTTATATATTTCAAATTATTATAGTACTATAGCAAATCAAGTGTAAAATTTTCGTTAATATGTCACAAAAATGTGTCTATTATTATCATATTTTTAAAAAATGGTTAAGTTGGGCTACTTTATAGTACTTAACTTAAGTTTTTGCTTTAAAAATTTAAATATATAATAAAAAGGAATATAGTGTCAATATATTTGGAAAACCATAAAAATGGATTGATAGAGTGGTATAGTTGGGATGATAAAACTTTTCAAAAAGCAAAAGAAGAGGGAAAACCGATTTTTATCTCTATAGGTTATAGCACATCTCAATGGTGTAGAGTTATGAGAGAGGAGTCATTTGAAGATGAGACTATAGCTAATCTTCTTAATCATAATTTTATATGTATAAAAGTTGATAAAGATGAGAGACCTGATATAGATAAGTACTATAAAAATGTCTATAAACTAATGAATGGACAAAATTGTGCCTCTCCTATCTCTATATTTTTGACAGAGAATAGAGAGCCATTTTATACAGCAACATATATATCACCATTTCCAAGGGGCAATGTATTAGGCTTTCAAGAGCTGTTAGAAGTTGTTATAGATAAATATGCCAATGATAAAAAAACTATGATAGAAAAAGGTCAAGAGGTTTTAGAGTATCTAAATCCAAATAGTAAAAAAATAGAGGCGACTAGACTCAATATCAATATAACAGAGACTATAACAAAACATGTAATGCAACTTAGAGATAAGACAAATGGAGGTTTTGCAGAGGAGCCTAAGTTTCCTCATACCTCTACAGTTGATTTGCTCTTTGAGAGCTATAGAGAGACAAAAAATAGAGATATACTCTCTACAGCTCTATTTACATTAGATAAAATGGCAAAAGGAGAGATACACGATAAAAAAGAGGGTGGTTTCTATAGATATAGTAGTAAAAAAGATTGGAGTATGCCCCGAAAAGAGAAGATGCTATACGACAATGCAAATATATCTGCTCTATATATTCAAGCTTATAAAGCAACCCAAAATGACTTTTATAAAGATATTGCTTTTAAAACTATAGACTCTATTATATCAAATAACAAAGAGGAGTCTCTATTCTACTCTAACTCTCTTAAAAAAGATGATGGTACTATATTTATAGATAAAAAAATTATATTATCATGGAATGCAATGATGATAGATACACTCTTTGAAGCCTCAACAGTGGATAAAAAATATCTCAATATTGCTATTGAGAAACTAGAGATAGCTTTAGAGAAATTTTATATAGATGGAGAGTTGTATCATACAGAAGAGAATAAAGCTTTTTTAGAGGATTATGCCTACTTTGGAGTTGCTCTACTTGCAGGATATAGAGTTACAGAGAATGAAGAGTATCTTATTATCTCTCAAACCATTCTAAATAGAGCTATAGAGAAGTTCTATAAATATGGAAAATGGAAATTTTCTGATTTTGAACTGACTCTATATGATGATATATATGACTCTATCTATCCATCTGCTATGTCAACTATATTACTATTAATGGAGAAAATTTCACCTATAATAGAGGCTGACTATACTCAAATCATATTTAAAACTTTAGAATTAAACTCATATAATTTAATGAGACAACCTCTAAGTTCTCCAAAAATGATAAAAGTTTTACTACTATATCTAAAAAATGATATAATGCGAAAAAACTAAGGGAAGTTAGTCACTTATGAAGAATATACTGCTGATTATATCTATTTTACTGTTTACAGGTTGTCAAGACAGTCTAAAGTTTTGGGGAGATAAAACAGAAAAAGAGAGTAAAAAAGAGCCTAAAAAAGTTGATAGCAATACAACTATAGAGACCACAAAATATACAGAAAAACAGCTAGAGGTCAAAGAGTATTTTGAACTCTATCTGAACCAATTAGAGGGATTGGATACTGAGGGGATAATATCTATGACCTATCCTCAACTCTTTATCCCCATCAACAAGGCACTATTCAAACAGTATGTAAACACTCTTCTAACCTCATCACATATTGCTGTTGAATCATTTGACGCAAATATTACTGATATAGGAACGGTTCAATCCTATAGCCAAGGAGAGTTTGTACATCTTCGGTACTACTCTACCATAAGATTAGCATTTATAAATCCAGAACTATATAATAATGAGTTGAGTATTAAAGTACTAAAAGATGTATTGAGTTCAAAATATGGCAAAGAGAATATAACTGTAGAGCCTGAAAACAGAACTATTATTATAAGAAAAGAGGAGAAACTCTTGGGTATAAAAGAGAATGAAAAAGAGTGGAAATTCATAGGTGACAATCAAGAGTATAGACGACTATACCCTCGGATTCTACCTATGGATATTTTATCTCAGATTTAAAAATAAAATATTTTGATTTATACTAGTTTTGTTTAGATGCCAAACATGCCCATACCTAGCTAAAATACCTTGGCATTTTTAAACTCTGATACTTCACTCTCTACCATCTCATCTATCATTCTTATAAACATATCATTGATAAGATTTGGTGAGAGTCCTAACTCTATCGCTTTTGTTCTAGCACGACTAACTATATCTGCTATTCTCTCTTCTGATTTGACCTCTTCTATTGAGTTTTTAAAATGGGCAATCTGCTTAATATAAGCATTTCTTAGAGCAACTAGCTCTACTAACTTCTCATCTACCTTATCTATCTCTACTCTTGCTTCCTCTAGGGTTTCGCATTTTTTAACATTCATTATCGTCTCCAAATTTTTTTTCATTAATTATAGCATAAGCTCTTTATAAATATTTAGATAAAATCACAACAATTTTTTAATAACAAGGAATATATAAATGGGATTAAGTATCGGACTAGTAGGATTACCAAATGTAGGGAAGTCAACCACATTCAACGCCTTAACAAAAGCACAAAATGCAGAGAGTGCAAACTACCCTTTCTGCACAATAGAACCAAACAAGGCGATAGTACCTGTACCTGATTCTCGACTAGAGGAGTTAGCCAAAATAGTAAATCCAGAGAAGATTCAATACTCTACATTAGATTTTGTAGATATTGCTGGTTTAGTAAAAGGTGCAAGTAGAGGTGAAGGGCTTGGAAACAAATTTCTATCCAATATCCGTGAGACAGAGGTTATATTACACATAGTTAGATGTTTTGAAGATGACAACATTGTTCATACAGAGGGTTCAATCGACCCACTTAGAGATGTAGAAATTATAGAGCAAGAGCTTCTCTTTGCTGATTTGGACGCTGTAGAGAAGAGAGTAACTCTACTCAAGAAAAAAGCAAGAGGAAATGACAAAAATGCAAAGGCACAACTAGCTATTGCTGAAGCACTACTCGAACATATAGCTGATGATAATCCTGTATCTACATTTGCAGATATTGAAGATGATGCCTTTATTGAGATGAACAGAGATTTGCGTCTACTCACATCCAAAGAGATTATGTATGGAGCAAATGTAGATGAGGATGGATTAGCAGAGGATAATAAGTTTGTAAAAACACTAAAAGAGTATGCAAAAGAGAGAAACTATGAGGTTATCAAACTATGTGCAAAAGTAGAAGAGGATATGGTTGACTTTGATGATGACGAGAGAGATGAGATGCTCGAAGATTTGGGTGTAACACAGAGTGGACTTGAGCAGATTATACATAGAGGTTTCGATAAACTAGGTCTCATGAGCTACTTTACAGCAGGAGTAAAAGAGGTTAGAGCATGGACAATTAGACAAAATACCACAGCTCCAAAAGCAGCGGCTGTTATACATAATGATTTTGAAAAAGGCTTTATTCGTGCAGAGGTTATATCCTATAATGATTTTATTGAGTATGGTGGTGAGAGTGGTGCTAAAGAGGCAGGAAAAAATCGTCTTGAGGGAAAAGAGTATATTGTTCAAGATGGAGATGTAATGCACTTTAGGTTTAATGTTTAATTTCTTGTTAATTTTATTTAATTAAAAGATATTAAATAATTTTCATATTTATCCTATTTTTTTATAAAATTTTATTAATTTTACTATATAATATAAATTACTTATAAATTTAAAAGGAATAGGATGAAAAAAGTACTTTCAATTATAGCAATTGGGTTCTGTTTGAGTATGACAGCTCAAGCAGATGAGGGAAAAACTGATAAAACAGAAAATATAACCAATAATAAAAAGCATCAGCACGGTATCATAATCAATCTTGCTGGTAAACAGAGAATGTTAACACAAAAAATGAGCAAAGAGGCTCTATTGATTGCAAAAGGTATTAATATAAAGAGCAATACCAAAAGTCTAAAAGAGACTATATCTCTTTTTGATAAAACACTGTTTGGTCTTCGAGATGGAGACAAAAGCCTCCATCTACCAAAAACTACAAATAGAAAGATTCTCAAACAGATAGACAAAGTTGTCTCACTTTGGCAAATATTTAAAAAACATGTAGACAAAGTAGCTAATGGAGAGGCAGAAAAAGAGACTCTAGTAGCAATAGACAAAGAGAATATTCCCCTACTTAAAAATATGAATATAGTTGTACAGATGTATGAAAATAATAGTGCCTCCAATATTGACCCTCTTATGGCAAAAACTATTAATCTTGCAGGACGACAAAGAATGTTAACTCAAAAGATGACAAAAGAGCTTCTCCTTATTGCCAATAAACTAAAATCAAATGCAAATGTAGAGAGTCTAAAGAGTACAGGTGAACTATTCAAAGATACTCTAACTAACCTCATGACAAACAACAAAGAGGCTATGCAAGACCCAGATATTGCAAAAAAGTTAATTATAGTTCAGAACCTATGGATAGAGTATCAAGATACTATAGCAAATACAGGTCTATCCAAGGAGGAGCAGAGGGTATCAAAAGAGAAGCAGGATAAAATTAGCCAAAAGATGACAAAAGAGCTACTATATATAGCCAATAGAGTTGATGCTAGAGCTTATAAAAAGAATCTAAGAAGGACAGGAGAACTATTTGATAAAACACTAACTGCACTCATCCAAGGTGACAAAGATTTAGGGTTAGCAGGAACAAAAGATGAGGCTATAAAAAAACAGTTAATAAAAGTAGAGAGATTATGGTCTAACTACAAAGATATTATCTCAAATGCAGATGTTTCAGAGAAAGGATTAGAGAAGGCAATAGCTATAAATATTCCTCTTTTAAAAAATATGAATAAAGCTGTCAAGATGTATGAAAATAGCGTAAAATAGATAGGGTTGCTTTGATGCAACCTATATATATTTTTTTAATATATACCCAAAGACTTCATAGTCTCAATAGAGAGTCGTGTAACAGATAAACCATTTGCTTTTTGATAAGCTCTAGTCGCAGCTTTAGACTCTAAACTCCACACACCATTGATTTCACCTCTATAGAAGCCTGCTTTTTTAAGAGCCTCTTGTACTTTTCTCACCGTAGTAGGAGTCATATTACTCTCACAAACTATAGGCATCCACTTAGCAAAACCTTTTGTTCTCTCTCTCTCTACTCTTACATTTTGATACTCTGCTGGTACTACTATCTTTTTAAAAGAGGCTGGTTTAATAATTTTTTTGACTTTGATTATAGTATATATAGGAGGAGTCTTTATCTTTTTACTACTCGCAGGTATCTCTACAACTCTTTTTTGTATAGTTTTGTATTTTGCAGGTATCTCTGTTAGACATATCCTATCACATTGAGTTCTTAGACGACTATCTGCATCTTTTTGGGATGCATTAGACCACAAAAACTTATCATCTGCTACTCTCTTTTTTATATCTATAGTCTGATATTTTGCAGGAATTGGAACTCTTCTACTTGTAGCAGGTTCTATTAGCTCTTGAATCTCAATACTTTTATACTTGGGTTTTACAGCTATCTCTTCTGCTGCAGATGGTTGTAGTAGAATCTTTTTGGTTACAGTCTTATACTTTCTAGGAACCTCTATAAGACAGACCACCTCTGATTGGTTACAACCTCTATTTTGACAGGTTGTCTTTCTCCACTCACTCTTAGCAGGTGCAATAGTTATCTTCTCTTTTACTTTTTTATATTTGGCTACAACTGGAACTAACTTCACAGAGGTGCTATCTGTTACCATCTTTTTAGTATATCTTCTATATTTAGCAGGAGTAGTAATAATTCGTTCACTAGGCTCCTGTGCTAATATTTTGTTTGTGATTGTAATATACTTTTCAGCTATATAGTGTTCATAAAAACATGTACCAACCTCTGCATCAGCTATATTCATTCCCCCATTTGATGCAGACTCAACACATGAGTTAAAAGCCTTTGGAGACTCCATCCCTAGACCCTTTCTCCATATCCTTTTAGCAGGTTCTACTAATACTTTTTCATAAACTGTTTTATATTTAGTAGGAGTGACAACAATCCTCTCTCTACCATCACTTATCTTTACTCTCTTCTCTATCCATTTATACTCAGCAGGAATAACTTCATGCCTTATAGTGGATTTACGCAAAAGTACTCTCTTTGTAGAGGTTGTTCTAACAGTCTTCAACTCCTTAGGTGGGAAAAAAGATTTAGTAAAACACTGTCCAGCCTTTGCTGAAAGTGGCATCTCTTCTGCATCAATAGTGATCAATAGTAGAATCACAAGAAGTAGTTGACGAATCATAACAGTTCCTTTAATAATATTTTAAAATATTATACAACATATTTATTAAATAAACAGTGTTACTTTTTATTTTTTAGGAAATTTAACCTTCAATATCCCTTTATTATAACTTTTCTCCATCATATTCTCATCTGCATCATTAGGTATAGAGAGAGATATAGAGGTTGAACTCATAACTGTTTCAAAACTACTACTAAATTTATTATCTACCTCCTCCTCCTTTGTAGTTATAGTAATCCTCAGCATTCCATCTTCCAATTTTACATCTACTTTTGTACTATTATTTTCGGGAATATCTCGTTCTAATAAATACCCACCCTCTATCTCCTCAAAATCCTCAACCATGGCATTTAGACGCATCTCCTCTTCATCCTCTGCATCTAACTGATTATGTTTTATTATGGCTTGATTCATCTTTTCATCAAATCTTATCATCTCATCTGCTGCATCATAAACCCCTTTTTGCATATTGCTATTGGCATCAGTCGCAAAAGTAAACAACACTATCATCACTATATATCTATATATCATTTAGAGCCTTTCTTATAATTTTACAAAAATAAAATTAGGATTATATTAATTTTTATGTATATTTATGATATTATGTGTCATTTATATTGATAAAAGGAGGACAATAATGAAAAAATTTTTGATTTTACTAATATTTAACTCAATCTACACTATAGCTAATCAGCAAACAACAAAAGATGACTGTATTGATTGCAAGGCTATCTTCTCCTCAGATATAAAGATAAAAAATAAAAGAAACAAGACTAGCTTCAATATATCAAATGAAGAGATAGAGCTTATATTAGAAAATACTCTAAAAAAAATAAAGATATATAAAAAAGAGAAAAATAGAGAGATAGAGAGAATAAATAACCAACTAGAGAGGCTAACCGAGGAGTTTGAAGAGTATAAAATTCAAAAAGATAGAGAGATTAAAAAGCTTAAATCTGAACTAGCTTTTTATAAAAGAGACTCCTCTAAAACTCCAAATAGAGAAACATATATAGAGGAGAAGAGTGTAGCTCAAGCAATATCTTCGACATGGATAGAGATAGTAGTAGAAGATGAAGTTGATATATTTCAACTTGCACTTAAGTACTATGGAGATAGAGACAAATATAAACAGATATATCTAACAAACAGAGATACTATCGGAGATGACCTTCAGATAAAAAATGGGATGTCCCTAAAAATTCCAATAACAGAACAGTTTGAGGAGAAACCCATGTTTATAAACATGGATTAGATAATCTCATAAAGTTTCAATAGACTCTCAATCTTGGCATCTCGCCCTAACCACTGTTTATATAGAGAGTTCATATCCTCCGAACTACCTCTACTCAAAATATACTTATAATACCCATCAGCCTTATCTTGATTGAAACTACCATCACTATCCAAACACTCAAAAAAAGCATCAGAACTAAGCACCTCTGCCCACTTATAACCATAGTATCCAGCATCATATGCACCTGAGAATATATGTCTAAAACCATTTTGGAACTTATTATAAGATGGAACTCTCATAAGTGAAGTCTCCTCTCTAATAGTATCAAGCAACTCTTGAACCTCATCACCTTGATGGAGCTTTTGGTGTAGCTTTATATCAAATAGTGAAAACTCCACCTGACGCAAAATCCCAAGTGCTGATTGAAAATTTTTGCTATCTTTGATTTTATCAAGTAGTTCATCACTCATTATCTCTCCACTCTCATAATGAAATGCAAACTTTTTAAGTATCTCTTTTTCATATGCAAAATTTTCCAAAAATTGTGATGGAAACTCCACCACATCCCAAGCTACACCATGAACTCCTGATATATCATACTCATTACATTTTGAAAAAAGATGGTGAATACCATGCCCCATCTCATGAAAAAGGGTCACCACATCACTATGTCTTAATAGACTTGGAGTTTGCTCTGAAGATTTGGGAAAATTGCAGACAATAAAAACAATAGGTAGCTGTTTTTTGCCTTGGCTATCTATAAATCGTGTCTGCCAACTATTCATCCATGCTCCACCACTTTTATCTTTTCTAGCCTCCAAATCAAAATAGATTCTACCCGATAACTCCTCTGCCTTATATATATCAAAGACTTTAACTTTATCATGCCAAACTAAAGTATTAGAAGGTTCAAACACCACACCAAATAGTCCAGAGACAACACTCAACATCCCATCTAAGACCCGACTCTTTTCAAAATATGGTTTTGTCATATTCTCATCAAAATCAAACAACTCTTTTTTAAATTTTTCATTATAATAGGATACATCAAAAGGTTGTAGATTCTCTATATTATCTGTTTTTAGAGCGAAAGCCTTTAACTCATTCAACTCCTCTATCGCTTGTGGTTTTGCCAATTTCGCTAACTTCTCCAAAAACTCAATAACAGCCGAAGCAGAGGGTGCATCCTTTTTCTCAATCGAGTAGTCTGTATAGTTATCAAACCCAAGAAGCTTAACCTTTTTATCTCTCAATCTCAAAATTTCATCAATAACCTCTCCATTTTGAGATGCTCTTGTAGAGTAGGCTCTATACAACTCCTCTCGATAGGCACGATTAATCCCATAGGTCATATAGGCAATATAACTAGGTAGTTGTAGAGTAAATTTATATACTGTTTTGCCATCTACCTCACTCTTTGCCAATGCCAAATCACTATCAGGCATACCAACTACATCTCTTCTCTCCTCTATTATCAACTCATAAGCGTTATTGGCATCCAATATATTTTGAGAAAAGTTATTAGAGAGTTCGCTAACTCTTATATTTATCTCCTCCAACTCTTTTTTATCCTCTGTTGATAACTCTGCACCTGATAAGACAAAACTTTTAATACTCTTCTCTATAACCCTCTTCTCCTCCAAATCATCAGAACTTAGAGCCTTTATCTTTTTAAAAAATTTCTCATTCTGTATTATCTTGCTACTAAATTTTGAGATTTGAGGTATAGACTCCTCAAAAGCCTTTTTGGTCTCTTCTGAATTATTCACACTATTGAGGTGAGAGAGTGGAGTAAAAAAGAGGTCAAGTTCACTATCAAAATCCTGCATAGGCTTCAAAACCTCTATGTAACTACTCTTGTTACTACTAGCTATATCATCTATCTTATCTAACTGCTCTGCTAATAACTTCTCTAACTCTTTTGGAAATTGCTCTAAATCTTCTATCTTAAACTCTTGGAATTGCACTATATTTTGCCTTATTTTTTTTAGGTGATTATAGCGAAAGAAACCTATTAAACTATTTTGATATAATATTATAATTTTTTTACTACAAAATACCCCTACAATAGATATTTCATAAGGATAAATTCATGCCATTTAGC
>CAZSHP010000052.1:0-14549 GCA_964606545.1 uncultured Sulfurovum sp.
AAAGATAATCTTTTAGGGATTGAGTGTTATCTATATGGAGTTTGGAGAGAGGATAGAATAGGAAGTGAGGTTTTAACCTCACAAGATGGGACTAAAGTCCCATTTCCTAAAACTATTTTGGCTAAACGAGATGGTGCTATTTGTCTAAAAACTATTGATGGAGCTATTTGGATAACTCATCTAAAAGAGGAGGGAGGATTTAAATTACCTGCTACTTATGTGTTAAAAGATAAGATAAAAGGGATAAAAGAGGATAGATTACCACTTCTATTTGATAAATCCTATTCTACTTTTTATGAGACAAGTGTAGAGTATCGTGACAGTGTAGCTTATCTCTGTTTTAATTTTCATAATGGTGCTATGAGTACGGCTCAATGTATTAGACTTAAATATGCAGTAGAGTATCTAAAAAGCCAATGTGAAGTTTTGGTTTTAGTTGGTGGTATGGATTTTTTCTCAAATGGTATTCATCTAAATATTTTAGAAGATAGCAAAAAACAGGGTGAAGATGGTTGGGCTAATATTAATGCTATGAATGACCTGATTAAATCTATTATTTTCGCTGATGAGATAGTTACTGTGGCTTCATTTGCAAGGAATGCAGGAGCTGGTGGGGTCTTTTTGGGGTTGGCTTGTGATTTTGTGGTAGCGAGAGAGGGGGTTGTGCTAAATCCTCACTATAAGACTCTTGGACTTACAGGAAGTGAATATCATTCCTATAGTCTACCTAAAAGGGTAGGTAAAAAAAAGACTAAACAACTACTTGATAATTGTCTACCTATCTCAGTAGAGTATGCCAAAAAAATTAGAATGGTTGATGAGGTCTTTTCTTATAAAGACTATTATGAAGAGTTACATCAATTTGTAAAAAATGGTTTTGATAATGATTTTATTTGGGATAAGCAAGAGTATTTAGAAGAGAACAGAGAGCATATTGAGAGTTGCAAAGAGAGGGAGATTGAGATAATGTATCCTGAGTTTTGGGAGGATAGTAGTATCTTTCATAAATTGAGAAGAGAGTTTGTATCTAAGGTATGTCCTATAGAGACACCTAAGAGATTAAAGTTACACTAATTCAGACCAAATCAGATGAAACAGTTGAACCAAAATTAACAATTTATCCAAATAAAGTTATTATATTTAACACAATTATTAAACTTTTACTAAAAACAGTGTAAAATAAAATATGGGGATATACTCTGTTCTTAATTAAATTTTTTCATAAAAAAGGTTGAACATAAATGGAAAAGCTAAAAGATATAATCGTTAAGATTAAAGAAAAAGTAATACAACGCAGTAATAGTTTTGAAAATAGTAACAAAGAGGAGAAAGATAGTATTTTATCAAAATTAGAAAAGTCTATCTTTTCTATAGATAATCTAATTACTCTTCTCTTTTTAATTTTTGTAGTTGGAGGAATCTACCTATTTAATCATATTTTCTTAGGTGCTAGTGGTGATAATCAGAAAACAACAGATAGTGGTGGCGCAGTAGTTGCTGTTGCTACAGAAAATCCAACTCAAACACCTATTCCACCTATAGCAGATGAAGAGAATTATAATATTAATAAAGTAGTATCTAATTCATATATTCGTACACCACTAAGAGATTCTCCTATAAAGAGTAGTCATCCCAAAAAAGGGGACTTCTCGATAAAAGAGTATCTACCTGAGTTACCTGATATGCCTGATATGCCAAATATACCTGATGTATCAAATCTGATAACTTATAATGGTTCAGTTGAAACAATAAAAGCAGTAGTTGACAAAAAATCATATAGACAGAGCGATTTACTTATTATTGGTGATATAAAAATATGGTTTGGTAGAGACTCTATAAAAATCAATGAAGATGAGCTTTGTATCAAAAATAAAAATAAACTGATTTGTAGATTAGAGGGTGTAGATGTCTCTAATATTGGAATTGTAAGACAATTAACTAAACAGAGAATAGGAAAAATAAGAATAGGAAGACATAAAAAAGAGACATGGATAGTTATCACTCCAGATAGCAGTTATAGTAATAGTTTTGGTATTAGAGAAGTGAGTGGAAAAGAGTATGAAGAGGAGATAGTTTTTCACAAAAAACATAGCACAAAACATACTACAGAGAGAAAAGTCTCTCCAACACACACTACACATCATACTGTTAATAGTAATATATCAAAATCAAAAGTAAAACATTGGAATGATTCCGATGGACTCTATTTGGGTGGTGATTTTGTAGCTACTTTTAAAAGTGATAGAGTAACCTTAGAGAGAGGCTCTTGTAATATAGAAAATGGTAAATGGATATGTACAATACCAAATAAAAAAGTTCAATGGGAGGATATTTCTCCAAAAATAAGACATTTAAATGCTATAGCATCTGTCAAATTAAATCTTGACTCTCATACAAAAAGAGACGCAAGAGTAATTATCACCCTAAAAGATGGGTATAGAGCAGTAAAAAAAATAGTAAATAAAAAAGAGGTCTTAGTTTTTGAACAATAAAAGAGAGCCAAAAGATTAAAATTGTATAATACCTAAAAAATGAATAGGTATTCACAATGCACGAATATAGCGTAGTACAAGCTCTACTAAATCAGTGTGAGGATGTAGCAAAAGAGAACCAAGCCTCTAAAATAACAAAAGTAGTCTGTAAAATTGGAGTAATGAGTGGAATTGAGATTCATCTACTCCAAGTTGCCTTTGATACTTTCAAAGAGAAGACTATATGCGATGGGGCAGAGTTTGTTATCAATGAGCAGAGACTCAAACTAGAGTGTAGAGATTGTGGGTATATATATGAAGAGGATGAAATCCGTTATTTTTGTCAAAAGTGTCAAAGTCTAAGCGTAAAGGTAATAGATGGAGAGGATATGTATCTAATGAGTTTGGAGATGAATTAATGCAAGAGTATTGGGAACTATATATGAAAAACTTAGAGGGCAAACCAGCCTCAATTCTGTTCAATGCAGGTATCTCAATGGATATAAAAGCAATCAGATATATCTATCCAAATATAGCCTTTGTCAAAGTCAAGCTAAAAGAGCCAAATGATAGAGGATTAGTTAGCCTAAATGAAGAGCCTGAGATTGCCTTTTTGGAGGATAAGTTAGAAGCATCTCTGATTAAGTTTAGAATTGGTAAATATGTAGGTAGGGTCTTTTCAGATGGATTTGTAACATTTCTATACTATCTACAGTTTACCTATAATTGGCAAGATTTTCTGAATTTTGCCCTAGATGAACACAGTAGCTATGAGATTATAACTGGCTTTGAACAAGACGAAGAGTGGAACTACTACTACAATCTCCTATACCCAAACTCCAAAGAGTGGCAGATTATCCAAAATCACAAAGCCTGTGATGCTCTTAGAGTAAAAGAGGACAACCTACAGATACCAAGAGCTATAGAACACAAAATCTTCTTTTTGGAGGAGAACCAAAAAGATAAACTTACGAAAAAACTACAATCAGACGGATTCAAAATCCAATCAGAGATAGAAAATAGCGATGGAGTAAAGGGGATAAGCTTCTATAGAATCGATAAACCCTTCTATCATGATATTGATGAGTTGAGTTTAAATCTAATAGATACAGCTATGCTATATGGTGCTAGTTATGATGGGTGGGAGACAAGTGTGGTTAAATCTTAATCCTAAACGCCTCTTTTAAAAGCAATAGTGGTGAGTTATTTTATTAATCTCTGTTAAAATTAAGAGGAAAAATCTGTATCAAAATCAACAAAATCAAACTCTTTTCTAAAATTGAACAACTATTCATTGTCCTTTAAGTTTGCTTTTTTTAGAATTGTGAATGAATATTCAATTTATAGAAGGAGAATTAGATGGCAGTAGATAAGCAAGAGTCTGTAAAGAGTCTTTTTACGGCACAGAGTGCCAAGGTAGATACCAATAGGGGTGATGCCTACTATGAGAATCTTTATGCGAAGTGTAGAGCTAGGTTAGATGAGTTAAAGGGATTGACTCCTCTAAATAACCGTTTGGATTTCAAAGAGAGTATAGAGGATGAGGGTCTTGATAGGAGAGATTTTCTAAAGTGGGCTAGTGCTACAACAGCGATGCTTATGTTACCTGCATCTTTTACTCCACTAGTAGCAGAGGCTGCTGTGATGATGAATCGACTCCCTGTGATTTGGATTGAACTTCAAGATTGTGCAGGAAATACAGAAGCACTCATCCGTTCAGATGGACCAAAAATTGATGAGATTATCCTAGATATTATCTCACTAGAGTTCAACGAGACTCTACTAGCAGCCTCTGGACATCAAGCAGAGAAGCAACTAGAAGATGCAATTGAGCATTTCAAAGGTAAATATCTACTCTTTGTAGAGGGTTCTGTCCCTATGGGACTTGATGGACAGTATGGAACTATTGGGGCTAGTGGTGAGACTTTTCATGACCATCTCCAACGAATTGCCAAAGATGCAGCAGCTATTGTAGCAGTGGGAAGCTGTGCTACATTTGGTGGGATTCCAGCAGCTGCTCCAAATCCAACAGATGCAAAAGGGGTAATGGATGTAATCAGTGGCAAACCTATTATCAATATCCCTGCTTGTCCGGCCAATCCATCCAATATGGTTGGGGTTATCCTACACTATGTACTTACAGGCTCTATTCCTGAACTTGACTCACTACTTAGACCAAAGTTTGCATTTGGATATAGAATCCATGATAACTGTGAGAGAAGAGCACACTTTGATGCAGGTGAGTTTGTCGAAGAGTGGGGAGATGAGGGGGCAAAAAATAACTTCTGTCTCTACAAGGTAGGATGTAAAGGTCCTATGACATTTAACAACTGCTCAATCATCCGTTACAACGAAGGTGTAAATTGGCCTGTAGGTGTTGGACGAGGGTGTATTGGGTGTAGTGAGCCTGATTTTTGGGACAAATACGCTTATGAGCGACCAATGGCAAATGCCCATATCAAAGCACCAACAGGTGGAGTCGAAAAGACAGTTGATGAGTTTGGTTTAGGGTTACTAACAGCAGCAGGTGTAGGAATCGCGATTCATGCAGCAGCTAGTGTGGTAGCAGGAAAAAAAGAGAGTGAGAAGGAGAACGCATAATGGCAGAGAATAATGCAACAGTAGAAGAGAACAATAGTTCAGTAGTCCAAGAGAGCAATACGACAGCAGAAACAGTAACCAAAACAGAGGAGGCAACTCCTGCACCAACAAAAAAGGGTGAGAAGAGACATATTATAGTAGACCCAATTACTAGAATTGAGGGGCATTTGAGAATAGAGGCTATAATTGATGAGAATAATACAATTGTAGATGCCTTTAGCTCTTCAACTATGTTTAGAGGTATGGAGACTATTATGAAAGGGCGTGACCCTAGAGATTGTGGATTGATGGCTATGAGAATCTGTGGTGTCTGTACAGGTACACACTACCAAAGAAGTATAGAGGCTGTAGAGGATGCGTTTAAGATTACAATTCCAAAAAATGCAAGGCTTGTTAGAAACTTGATTCAAGGGGCATTGTATATGCACGACCACTTGGTACACTTCTACCATCTCCATGCTCTTGATTTTGTAGATATTATATCAGCAACCAAAGCAGACCCTGCTCTAACAGCTCAAGAGGCGATTAAGTGGGCAAAAGTAGCTGGTCATAAGCCTTATATATCGGCAGAAGCTGATTTCAAAGCTGTCCAAGATAGAGTAATCAAGTTTGCAAAAGAGGGACGATTGGGGATTTTTGGTAATGGCTATTGGGGTAATAAAAACTATCATCTCACACCAGAACAAAACCTAATAGGGGTAACTCACTATCTAAAAGCTTTGGATATTCAGAGAGACTTGGCTAAAATGCAAGCGATTTTTGGTGGTAAAAACCCACACCCTCAATCAATCGTAGTTGGTGGGGTTACATGTGTTCAAGATATTATGAATCCTGCTAGAATTGCTCTGTTTAAACAGCTACTCAAAGATGGTAGAGAGTTTATCAAAGGGGCATATCTACCCGATATTTATATGGCAGGAACAGAGTATGCCAAAGAGGCAACAGATAGTGAGGCCACATATACAGCAACCAAAGGAAAAGGTATTGGTGGAACAGGTGGAGGAATCCTAAACTATATGAGTTATGGTGACTTTAAACTAGATGATACAGGTTTCTATCACGCCAAAGACCTCTTTCCATCGGGAATTGTAATGGGTGGAGATGTGAGCAGAGTAATAGAAGTTGATGCCAAAAAGATTACAGAGGATGTAGCTCACGCTTGGTATGAGGGGACTGGTAAACCTGAACACCCTTATGTTGGTACAACTATCCCAAAATATACAGGACTTGACAAGAGAGATGATGGGTATGCCTATCTAAAGACAGATGAGAAGTACTCTTGGATAAAAGCTCCTCTATATAATGGTGAAAAGATGGAGGTAGGCCCATTAGCTCGTATGGTTGTGGGGTATGCTAAAGGAGATAAGAAAATCAAGAAGTATGTTGGCAATTTCCTAAAGCGTTCAGGTCTACCTATTACTGTTCTATTCTCTACTGTTGGGAGAACGGCAGGTAGAGCCATTGAGACTGAGTTGATGGCTGATGTAATGATGGATTGGGTTGATGAGTTGGCAAAAAATGTAGCAACAGGAGACCATAGTACATGGACAGAGTTTGATTTTGATGAGGTATCTGTAGATTGTAAAGGTGCAGGTATGGCAGAAGCCCCTAGAGGAGCATTGGGTCACTGGATGGTAATCAAAGATGGACTAGTAACCAACTATCAAGCGATAGTTCCAAGCACATGGAACGCAGGTCCTAGAGATGAAAAGGGTCAATTAGGAGCTTATGAAGCTGCACTAATTGGTACAAAAGTAGCAGACCCTGAGCAACCACTAGAGATTATAAGAACTATTCACAGTTTTGACCCATGTATCGCTTGTGCTGTGCATGTAGTCGATACCAAGGGCAAAGAGTTAGCTGTATACAAAGTTGACCCAACTTGTGCCTTTTAAGGAGTGAGTTATGCAGATTAAAGGTTTTAACAGAGTAGAGAGAATGACCACCTCGATGAGGATTATCCATTGGGTCAACTTCTTCTCTATGATAGTAGCGATTGTTACAGGATTTTATATAGCTGAACCATATTATCAGAGCTTGATAGCTGATGGTGCAGTTGATAAGTATGTAATGGCTTGGAATAGATGGGGACACTTTATGGTAGCAATTATCTTTGATGTTACCTCTATTGTAGTATTTTATCTAAGTTTTGCAACACGGTTTTTCAAAACAAAACCGTATGAGAAAGATATTCCAACCAAGAGCAATATAAGAGAGTTTATCGAGGTATTTTTAAATCTTGTTACTCTAAATAGAAGAAAGAAGTTTGATTCATCTCAACTTGATAGTTTTAATGCTGTCTATTTTACAATTTTTCATATACTGTTAGCATGGATGCTATTGACAGGGCTTCAACTCTATGTTCATGCACTCGCGAGTGGAGAGAGTAGTATTGGTGCTTGGTGGCCTTGGATGTTGCATCTATTTACCGATTTTACTATTCCTGTAACAGGTGGAACACTTATGGATGTAAGAATCTCTCACCACTACACTATGTGGTTTATTATCGTGTGGGTTCTGTTTCATATCTACTATCAAGTCTGGAGAACTATCTTTTGGGAAGAGGGAGATATATCTATCGCTTTTGGTGGAGAAAAATTTATCAAAACAGAGAAAGAGGCGTAGTTGAATCATAAAAATATAGCTCTAATTGGGACAGGAAATATTATGTTTCATGATGAGGGTTTGGGTATCTACCTAACCAAATATATCCAAGAGAACTACCATATCCCCCAAAACCTCACCATCTTAGATGGTGGAGGTTTGGGGTTTACTCTAATGACCTACTACCAAGAGTATGACAAAGTGATTACAATTGGCACAACCTCAAAAGATGCAAAAGCAGGTGATGTGGTATCTATAAGTGGCGAAGAGATGATGGCAGAGGGTGCTATCAAAAAGACAGCTACAGAGGTAGAGATTACTATGATGCTTGAAATCTGCTCTTTTCATGAGGATATGGGAGAGGTTCAACTAATCGGTATGATACCAAAAGATATTATTGAGGTCAAAAACGCTCTAACCCAAACGGCTCTAAACTCTATGCCAAAGCTTTTGGATTTGACACTGGATGAGCTATCCAAAGATGGTATAAAACTTACCCCAAAAGAGGGTGGAATGAGTTTTGAAGAGGTGATTGAGTTCTATGCCAATCCTAAAAATATAGACCCTAGAGCTATTTAGTGGTCAGCCAGAAAATGTTATCCAAACAAATCGGTGCCTCCTCCTCAATCATGCACTTTTTTCTGGTTGTCTAGTAGATAGTTTGTAGTTTTAATCATGAAACTGTATAGGCCCTTTTCCACTACCATTTAATAACTGTTGCACATAGGGATTAGCTGTATTTTTGAACCCCTCATTATCAGCCCACTCTATAATCTCACCATCAAACAAAAAAGCCAAATAGTCAGCCGATTTGAAACTCTCTTTCATATCATGGGTAATTAACACAGAGGTAACTCCTAACTCTCTTTGTAGTTTTAGGATAAGTTGGGTAATAAGGTCACTGGTGATTGGGTCAAGTCCTGATGTTGGTTCATCATAGAGAATGATTTTGGGTTGCATAATAATAGCTCTTGCAAGTCCTGCTCTCTTTCTCATACCACCACTTAACTCATTTGGGGCTAGTTTAGCTACTCGCTTGGCATCAAGTCCTGTCATACTAAGCATTCTCATAACCCTCTCCTCTATCTCTTTTTTGGAGAGTTTGAAATGCTCTCGCAGAGGAAAAGCTACATTATCAAATATATTCATACTATCAAACATTGCCCCATCTTGAAATAGATAACCGATATTTTTACGAACCTCTCTTAGCTCTTTTTCGCTACAAGTAGCTACGCTAACACCATCTACAATAATCTCACCACTTGTTGGCTTCATAAGACCAACTATATGTTTAATAATCGTAGATTTACCTCCACCTGAGAGACCCAAGATAACTGTTGTTGAGCCTTTGGGAAAGATGAGGTTTACATCTCTTAGTACCTCTTTTGTCCCAAAGACCTTTTGGAGATGTTTTATCTCTATGAGAGGGTTTTCTTCGTCAAACTCTATCTTCTCCTTTGTCTCTTTTATATTTATCATCTATCTTAGAGCCTTTTTTAGGTTCAGAACCAAAAGTGATAATAGTGCAAAAGAGAAGATTTTGAAGTTTATCTCACTACCTATATGAGTATTGATAAAAGCATCCGATTTAGTCATAACCTCACCTCCTAGTTGCATCTCTATAATATCAGGAATATAGTATGAAGTAAACAACAATCCAGTAGCTACAACTACAAAAGCCGATATAAGAGTCCATCTATCAAGCTCAAAATTTTTCCATTTAGTAGCCTCATAAAATAGAACAAAAAATACCATAAAATTAATTACAAACCCAAGCTTCTCAAAATTTACAGTCATAATTAGACCCTCTTGGAAATTTGAGATTATCTCTCCACCCAAAAACAGCTCTGAATGAAAAATAGTTGGGGCTACTACTGCCCCTGCGTATATACTTGCTCCTAGGATTGCACCCAACATTATTATATATATAATTGTCATCACTTTAAATATTTTTTTTACCATATCTATCCTTTTATAATTTATCTAAGAGTTAACCCACTCCCAAGCCTCTTCTTTTTTATCCATCTCAAAAAACTTCTCATCAACACCAACTAACTTTGCAAATTGACTATCAATAGAAGTAAGCCACTTCCAGACACTACTATCGCTTACAATAGCAACCTTTTTGAACTTTTTATAATTTTTAAATAACCACTTAATATCCTCTATCCCTGCCCATGTTCCCCATGAAGCATTCTCTCCAAGTATCACCATAGCCGATATTTTATCATGCTCTTTGACAACTCTATCTAATTTCTCTATCCATCTCTTCTCCTCTTCGAGAGTAACTTTTCCTGTAACTTCAAATGCAAATACTTCATCTCTGCTCTGTGGTAGCTCTGTTATCATAATAAATCCTTTTTTAAAATTTAACTAAAAAACCTCTATCAAAACCTGCCAAATCACTATAAAAACTATAAGATTCTACCCCAATTTGCTTAAAAAATAGCTCCATTGACTCTTTTTGGTCATATCCCATCTCACAAGCTAAATATTTTATATTTCTCTCTTTTGTATCTAAAACTATCTGTTTGAGTAACTCATCACCAACAATCCCACCAAATAGAGCCTCTTTTGGCTCATACTCACCTACATTTGGTTCTAACTCAAAATCATTAGCAATATATGGAGGATTGGAGACAACTAACTCAATAGGAGTTTTGACCTCATCAAGTAGATTAGACTTTATCACCTCGACTCTATCTTCTAACTTGAACTCTACTATATTTTTGGTAGCCACCTCAATAGGTATCTCACAGATGTCAGTCGCTATGATTTTTAGATTTGGAAATTTTCTAGCCAAAACAATTGAGATAGCACCACTCCCTACTCCTATCTCTGCTATAGAGGTTATATTCTCTTTTTGTATAGTATCAGCTACTAAATCTATAAGTATCTCTGTTTCAGGTCGAGGAATCAATACCCCCTGCTCTACTTCAATCTCTATATCATAAAAACTTACACTGCCTACTATATATTCATATGGTTCATGATTGGCTCTTCTACCTACTAATTTTTTAAATTCAGCTATATTCTCTATCTCTCTATTATCAAAAGCATGTAGATAAGTTCTATCCCTTTGTAGGTGGTAAGCTAATAGAAGCTCAGCTTCAAATCTTGGGCGTGGGCAACTACTATGCTCTAGTTGTCCCTCTGCCCAATAGAGAATCTCTTTGATACTCATCTATTTTTTTTCTTCTAAACCAGAAAAAATCCCACTTCTATCAAGGGGTCTAGTCAAATCATTGATAGCCTCACCCTCATATCCTAGCTCTTTTAGTCTCTCTAGTACGGGTGGATGAGTATAATAGAAAAATACAACTAGAGGATGGGACTTAGGAAATGATTTGTTCTCATCTATCAATTTAACAAGAGCTGTAACTAGATTTCTCTTACCTCCAAGCTCACTTCCAAACTCATCAGCTCTATACTCATTATAACGATACACAAAACTCATTATAGGATTAAAAATAAAATGAATAGGTGCAATAAGTAACATCATCATAGCTATCTTGGCTCCTGCATAAGGCTCTACACCCATCTCATAAAAAAGGTCTATAGGAAGATTACCCAAAGAGAAAAAGGTTACAAAAAGCAATAGACCTGTCATTCCAATATTTTTCCAAATATCGCCATGAGAGAAGTGTCCAAGCTCATGACCCAAAATAGCAAGTAACTCTCTATCTGTCATTTTCTCTATCAAAGTATCAAAAAGTACAACCATTTTAGATAGACCCAATCCTGCAAAATAAGCATTTAATCTAGTATCTCTCTTGGAGGCATCTAATACAAATATACCCTTGCTTCTAAGCCCTACTCCCTGCATCATAGCTTCAATATCTTGTTTTAAACTATTATCCTCTAATGGGGTCAATTTATTAAATATTGGCACTATAAAAATAGGATATACAATCTGTGCAAATAACATTATGATAAAAATCAGAGAAAATCCCCAAAGCCACCAACTATCAAAAGAGCTAATTATCCATGCCAATAGATAAAATACTCCTCCACCTATGACTATAGTAATTGCTATAGATTTAACTTGGTCAATGAGATAGAGTTTTGGAGTGGTCTTAGTAAATCCATACTCTCTATCTATTTTAAAGGTTTGATAGAGTTCAAAAGGTAACCCAACAATAAATCCCACCGTAATAAATCCAAAAAGAAAAATAACAGCATCTACAATACTACTACTAGTCTCTAAGGTTCTAGCCAACCAACTAAAACCAACTGTAACCCACCAAATAAACATTACATAATCAACTATCGTAGCTACTAGGCTAACTCTCTCTTTTTTGATAGCATACTCACCTGCTACTCTATATTTATCTTCACTCATCAAAACAGCTTCGCCATTTTTCTCCTGAGCTATATAACCTATCTGCATTACTGATATATATATTTTGATTAGTACATATATAGTAAATAACATTATTATAATTTCTAACATCTGTTACCTTTTATTTTAATAGTGATGTTATACAGTATCAAGGCTTAAAAATGATAGAACATTAAAAATTAAATAGAATATATATATTGAAAGATATAAAAATAGATAGACAAGATGAGATTTTCTCCTTACTTAAAAAATCATCTCTCTACCATGCAGAAGAAGAGTCGAGCTAACTCCTCTATAAAACCCCCAGAAACTCCCTAAGACCCCAGTAATAAACACTCGTTAGCGATAACGAATATCGCTAATGTAATAATAACAATCCATTGTGTCACAATCGTGTTATTCTAAAAAATATATAAAAATATATAGTAAATTTTATATTTTAGAATAAAATTCAATATTTTAAGTGAAAAAATATGATTTTACCTTTCTATACTATCAAATAAAAACAAAAATTTTAAATACTCAATGATGTTACGCTATAATTCTATAACTATTTCCAAAGGACTAAACTGTGGCACTTGTCGCTCTATATAATATTGATAAAAACTATGATGTAAAACAGCTACTAAAAGGGGTAGATTTTACACTAAATGAGGGTGAGAGAGTAGCAATAATAGGACAGAATGGTTGTGGAAAATCTACACTAATCAAAATCATATCAGGAGAGATTCAACCTGATGAGGGTCGTCGGATTATAGATAAGAGAGTCACCATAGACTCACTAGACCAACAGCCTAGCTTTGAGATGGGGTTAAATGTTCGTGATGCTATCGAAAATGAGCTAACAGAACTCAAAGAGGCAAAAGAGAGATATGAGGAGCTTTCAAAACTAATCTCTACTGATTTTGAGAATAGAGAACTACTAAATGAACACTCAAAGGTATCAAACTATCTTGACCATCATAATGCTTGGAACTTAGATGATAAGATAGAGAGAGTACTACAGGAGTTTAAACTAAAAGAGTATGAGTATCGTAGTGTCAGTACTCTATCGGGTGGAGAGCAGAGGCGTGTCGCTTTGGCTTCTCTTATTTTAAAAAAGCCCGATATTTTACTATTAGATGAACCTACTAACCATTTGGATGTATATATGGTTGAATTTCTCGAAGAGATACTTATAAAAGAGAAGTTTACACTACTTATAATCTCTCATGATAGATACTTCATCAATACCATTGTCACTCGTGTAGTAGAGATTGAAAATATGAATATAGTCTCATATGATGGGGGATATGACCAGTTTCTAATCAAAAAAGAGCAGAGAATGAAGAGTATGAAGAGAGAGCATGAGAATCTACTTAGATTTCTAAAAAAAGAGGAGGAGTGGCTTCGCCGTGGAGTAAAAGCGAGACTTACACGAAACCAAGGACGAAAAAAACGAGTCTTTGAGCTAAGAGACAAAGCCCAAAAAGACCCTACTCTAATTCGTAAAATGATGGTTGATTTAGAGAGAGAGAAAAAAAGCTTCAATTCAGAGGGTTCTATATCCAAAAAAAAGATGCTTTTTGATATAGAAAACTTAAACTATAGTATCGCAGGAAAAAACCTAATAGAGGGATTTACTACTAGAATCTTACAGAGAGACAAAATCGCAATAGTAGGACATAATGGTTCAGGGAAATCTACTCTACTAAAACTACTTCTAGGTCGTCTAAAACCAAACTCAGGAACTATTAAACAGGGTGAATTCAAGATAGGCTATTTTGACCAACATCGAGAGATGCTAAGTGATGAGAAGAGCATAGTGGAGACCTTTTTGCCAAAGGGTGGAGATAGAGTAGATATACAGGGTAAATCCATGCACATCTATGCCTATCTAAAAAGTTTTCTATTTCCCGAGGAGTACCTACAAAAAAAGGTAGGACACCTATCAGGTGGTGAGAAAAATCGTGTCGCTTTGGCTCTGCTATTGACAAAAAAAGTTGACTGTCTTATCTTGGATGAGCCTACCAATGACCTTGATATTCAGACCATCAATATTCTCGAAGAGAAGCTCATCAACTTCCAAGGAGCATTACTATTTGTAAGTCATGACCGTTATTTTATAGATAAAATCGCATCTAAACTCCTGATATTCAAAGGCAATGGAGTTGTAGAGGAGTCATACCAAGACTACAGCGAGTATCTATCTATAGAGAAGAATATAAATGAACTCTATGAGATGCAGAAAAAAACTATAAATATCAGCTCCTCCAATGAGCCTAAACCAACAAAACCTAAAATACAGACAAAACTTAGCTACAAAGACCAACGAGATTTAGAGAGACTACCTGATATAATAGAGAGACTAGAGGCAAAGATAGAGGAGATAACAGAGTGTCTATATAGACCTGAATGTTATGAGCAGAGAGGATTAACAGAGGTAGCAGATGAGTTAAAAAAAGTGGAAAAGGAGTATGAGAGAGTAAGTGAGAGGTACTTCGAAGTACTAGAGTTAGAGGAAAATTTAACATAATTATTGTAAAAAAGTT
>CAZSHP010000053.1:0-14382 GCA_964606545.1 uncultured Sulfurovum sp.
TAGCTTCAGCACAAGATACTGCTGTTGCTGCGTTTTCAAAACCGATATGAATCCAAGATGTGTCCCAAGATGTATATGGGTATACAGCAGTAGAGACCTCTAAACAACCTGTGTTTGAAGATAGCACCAAGTTGTCATCAGTACAGTTCATAAGCTCTCTTACAATCATAGAGTGAGCACATCCAGGGCATAGAAGGTGAGCCCCTTCAAACCTGTCGTTATTAGTTGAAAATTCTTTTAAGTTCTTAATAGATGTAATTGCCATTCTTAGCCCCTTCTTGCATCAAAAAATCCAAGTTTAGGCCCTCTAACGCCACTAAACTGTTGAATCTGTGTTGTAATGTGTCCAGCATCAGCGTGTGCTTTTTGCTCTTTCATAATCCTTTTCGCTTCATCAATAGAGAAGTCTCTTCCACCTAAACCATAGATATAGTTAGAGATAATTGGTCTAGTTTTTGTAGTATAAGCTGCAGCTGAAACTTCGTTGAACAGTGCACCCAAAGCACCACCAGGTGCTGATTTATCCATACAACAGATAGCTTTCAGACCCTCTGCATCATCGATAGCATCTCTGATTAAATCATAAGGGAATGGTCTTAGACATCTAGGAGCTAGAATTCCTACTTTGATTCCCTCCTCTTCTCTTAGCTGTTTTGCTGCCAAAACAGCTGTCTCAACAGATGAACCAAGAAGAACAAGTGCAACCTCTGCATCTTCCATCATATAGCTCTCTACTCTCTTATACTCTCTACCTGTAAGCTCTTTGAACTCTGCAAAAACTCTGTCAATAACATCTCTTGAATCCATCAAAGCTTTGTGCTGTTTTGCCTTATGCTCATAGTGCCAATCCTCTTCGGTTTGAGCTCCATGTGTTACAGGTCTACTAAAATCAAGCAAATCATCAATAGGCTGATATTTACCGACAAAGTTATAAGCAACCTCATCACTTAGTGGTCTAACATTTTGTGCTTTGTGTGAGGTTGTGAATCCATCTTGGTGAATCATAACAGGGAGTCTTACACTCATATCTTCACCGATTTTAAATGCACATAGTGGGAGGTCATATGCCTCTTGTGAACTAAACGCATCTAGTTGAATCCATCCACTATCCCGTCCAAGATACATATCTGAGTGGTCACCCCGTACATTTAGAGGAGATGCCAACGCTCTGTTTACTACAGCTAGAACAATAGGTAGTCTCATACCTGATGCTTGATATAGAACCTCTGCCATTAGTGCAAAACCTTGTGAGCTTGTAGCAGTAGCCACCCTACCACCAGCGGCCGCTGCACCAACACATCCACTCATTGCAGCGTGTTCAGACTCAACCATAACAATCTCACCATCAACATATCCATTTGCTTTGTATGCACCATAACCCTCAACAATTGGTGTTGATGGAGTAATAGGATACGCTGCAACTACATCAATCTGTGCCTGTCTCAATGCCTGAGAGGTCGAATAGTTACCATCCCAAACTTCTACTTCATTTAATTCAAATTTTTCTGCCATAACAGTCCCTTATTTCTTCGCTTTTTTCTTTTTTTCTGGCCAACTTGCCAATGCTTCATCATTATCTGTTGCTTCACCAAACATAAGAAGTGATTTTGGATTTGTAGGACAAACCTCAACACAAACTCCACACCCTTTACAGTGGTCATAATCAATCCCCAACATCTGCTTATCTCGTGAAACAATAGAGGTATCTGGACACCACACCCAACAGTTTTGACAATCTATACAGACATCTCTGTTATAGACTGGTTTTATAATTCTCCAAGAAGCAACGGTAGCTGTATATGAGTTAAAGTCATTATAGTCTCTCTCCTCTGGTTTAAAAAAAGATGCACCTATTGTCTCTCCATTGAATGAGTTTAGGGTTACACCTTGTGTTACCTCATCCCAACCAACTTTCTCTTCACTACCTAACTCTCGAATACCTCTTTTTGCTGTTGCCCCAGCTGAACCTGTCATACTCATTTTGTCTCCTTTACTTCACTTCATTATAAGCTCTAGTAATCGCATCCATATTGGCATCGATTATCTTTTGTGGGAACTTAGAGAGAACTTTTTTCATATTATCTAAGAAAAAATCCAACTCATACATTTTTGAAATTTTCATAAATGCTCCCAACATAGGTGTATTTGGTATAGCTCTGCCGATAGTATCTAATGAAATCTGCATACAGTCGACCACAAATGTTCGCTCTACTTTATCTTGTAGTGCAGGAATTTGAGCGATTAAATCCTCTTTTGAAAGATGTGTAGTAATGATATACTGTGTATCTGGTTTATCATTTTTTGTAATATCATCTGTAAATGCTAATGCAGGGTCAATTACAAATACATAATCAGGATACATCTTTGTCTCATGATTAGTAATAGGATTATCATCAATTCTATTATATGCATTCATAGCAGCACCCCGTTTCGCAGAGCCATAAAGAGCGTACGCTTGTACCTCTTTTCCTGTGGTAGCAACAACACTACCTAAACCTTTGGCACCAGTTACAGCACCCTGACCAGCACGGCTGTGCCATCTTATTTCAGTCATAATTACTCCTATTTAGTTTCTATTATGAAAGTATTGTATTGTTGAACCTCTTAAAGGGTGTTTCATAACAACTAAAAAGATTTAGATTATTTTTGATATGTAGAGTTTCTATCCACTATTTATAATTTTCAACGCTATTTTGAATAAAATTCACAGCACTCAATATATTATCGCATATTTGGGATGCACATTTTTCTAACTCCTGATATGAAGCATAACCAGAAGTAACAGCTACAGAGTTTACTCCTGCATTGTTAGCAGATAGTATATCCATCGGTGTATCACCTATCATCCAGACTCTATTTCGATTGTGTTCAATATTCTCCAAAGCTTTTAATATCGGTTCTGAATCTGGTTTTGGATGAGTGACATGTTCCCTACCTATCAAAACTTCAAAATAGTTCATAAGTCCCAAATGTTCCAAAATTTCTCTTGAATATTTTCCTGTTTTAGTAGTAACAACACCAAGTGTAGCAAATCTACTCGCTTTTTTAATAGCATCTCTTGCTCCATCAAGTAGATATGTTTTTTGGCAATGAATTGTACGATAATACATCTTGTAGGCTTGGACATGCTCATCCACTTTTTTGCTATCTACACCAAGAGTTAAGAACATATTCTCTAGTGTATCTCCTATCTCATTTTTTATAGACTCATCAGCTGGTATCATATGACCAAACTGTCCAAATGCAACCCTAAAACTCTCCAAAATCGCCTCTGTTGAGTCTATAACTGTTCCATCTAAATCGAACAGTATTATAGGTCTAGGCATTTAGCTCTTTCTGTCTTGCAATAGCAGCATCTATTGCAATCATTGTCTCTGAACATATAATTCCATTAACCACCAATGGGCTATTCTCTATCTGAAAATCTCTAACAGCATGAACCATACTCTCATCAAATTCACCATTCTCTTTTAGTTTATAACCTATACTATTCAACATCTTTTGTGCTATCAAGACCATACTCCCTTGACACCCTAATTTCAAAGATTCGAAATCCATACTCTCCATGTTTATTTTACTCATATTTAAACTCCTAATTATTATAGTTATTTTAGTACTTCCTAAGTGCTATGATACACTAAAGATATTATCTTGGAGTAAAGCCAAATCCGTAATTTAAAACTAAAATTATTATCAAAGTTTTATATTATTACTTCTTATATATTTTCGAATCAAATAAAAATAAGTACTGTTTTTCAATATTATTAAAATGGCTATAAAAATAGTTTTTTGGATAAATTAAAATAATTTTCAAAGATATATTTTATATATAGGATAAGGGCTAAAAATTAATTTTTTTTCTAATTGTGTAAAAATGAAACACACTAATCTCTATTTTAACCACTCTTGAGATTTTTGTATGAGTTGCAACTTATAAAAACGAAACTAAAATATGAACATCATTCTCAACCTCATCAAATATACGAGATTTTATTTGTGATAAGTTTAGATGCAAACACTATCCAACCACTTTAATCACTATACTTCTCCATTAAACTCTTTAGTAGAGTCTTATCTATCTTAACTTTTTTGCCCTGTTTCTTATCATAAAGCACTCTTACCATATCCTCTACCTCTCTACTCTCACTAATCCTAGGATAGAGTTTAATTAATGCCTTATCCATATCAATCCTAAAACCTTTAAATCTAAATTTAGAAAAAGATTGAAGAGAGATATATATAATAGGAGTAGTAACCATACCTAAGATAAATGCACCCAATAGCATAGCCCAAGAGGGAACTACCCAATCTATCTCATAGCCAACCTCCTTATCTTTAATCTCTGCACTGGAGGTTACTCTATTTTTGGTATATACAGTAGGTATTATATCTGTACTAGGAAGACCTTTGATTTTGATCTGATACTCTTTTGTCTTTAGCTCATCTATCTCCCCTGTTTTGTAATTATAGAGACGAATAGTTTTAGAAGGGATAGTAAAATTGTGGTCAGAGATAAAAACAAACTGTTTGATATATCTACTTTTTAGCTCTTCTCCAACTAACTTACTCTCTATTTTTGCATCATCACTATATACTGTTACTCCTGATATATCAAATTTTAATCCTTCATAATCATCTAAATTACCTTCTCCTTGTAGTTGAATTTTTAGATTGACTGGTTTGTTTGTTTCTACTTCTTTTATATCTATGTTATCTTTGAGAGTATAATCTCCTAAAATATCAAAATCTCCATTGTTTTTTTTTATAGTAAGAAGAGGGGAATCTGATATAAGGTGACTCCATTTTGGTGTTTTAGAAAACCATCCACCAAATTTCCGTTTACCTGAAGCTACAGCCACTTTTATACAAGCAGGGTCTAATCTCATATTTCCATCATGTTTGGCAATTAATAGATACCTAAGTTCCATATAACTATAGTTTTCTTTAATATAATTTTTTTGTTCTCCTATTACTTTGTTAAAGAAACCTTTGAATTTAGGTTGTTGATATTCAATATCAACAACATTTATACCTTTTATTTGTCCAAATTTGATGGTAACAATAATAGGTTCACCTACCAAAGCCTCTGTTTTGCTTAACTCCATATCAAGTGAGAAGTTTTCTGATGTATTATTATCAATATTAGCTTTTATAGGCTCTGCATATAATGTAGAGATTAACAACAGAAATATACTACCAAGGATTTGCATCATTATCTATCTCCTTTAGTTGTTGAGCCTTGTACATCATAGTTGGCATCCTATTCTCATTCAGTTTTTTCATTAATCTTTTTAACTCTTTTTTTGTTAACTTCTCTTTGGCTGAGAGACTCTCTTTTTTCTCTGCATCTTCTACCTGTTGTTCATGAGAGCTTCTCTTTTTAGATTTCTCTCTTTTTTGACCCGTTTTTCTCTCTTGCTCTCTTTTATCCTCTCGCTTTTGCTCTTTTTTCTCTCTTTTTTTCTCTTTTCTTCTCTTTGCTAACTCAAGATTATATCTAGTATCCTCATCATCTCGTAACCTCAACGCCTCCTCATAACTCTCTATTGCAGAGTCCAAGTTATCTTTTTTAAAATAACTATTTCCAATATTATACCTCCTCATAGCCTCATCTACCCCTTTTGCCTTTTTGTAAAACTCCAAAGCTTTATCATAAGCTCCTGCTTTATAGTAAGCATTAGCCTCATTATAAGCTACTATTGGGTCATTATCTCTGTTTAGTGATTTGAAGAGCTTTGCACTTCTTATATACCTACCCTTTTCATATGCCTCATTGGCTTTTTCTATAGTCTGAAAAGGAAGTATATCGGCAAATAGTATTAGTGGTAATAGTAAATAGACTATTTTCAATCTCATATCCTCTACTATATATTTTTATTTTGGCAAATAGGGAGGGTTCGTTCCCTCTATTTACTTAAGTAGATTTAACCTCGATGACCTTATCACTATTATCAAAAATAGCTTCCACTCTCTCCTGCCAAACCTTCCCAAACTCTACTCTCTCTTCAGGGGTTGCGACACCTTGTATAATCTTCTGCATTAGAGTTTGCATCTGTGGTTTTGCTGGAATAGAGTGAGGACTGTAATTAACTAAAACAGATGCACCAGTATCAACTCTAGTAAATTTGACACTTGCATCTATATTTTGGTTAAAAAACATCAAATCTCTTCTATTGAAGTTTCCACCTATACCCTGAAATCCATAATCAGTAGTAGCTCCTGTAATATTAGCTATAACAGCTCCAATCACACCTGCTACACCCTCTGTTTGACTCTCTGCAAACTCTACTTTTATCTCTCCTCTTTGAGCTATATCATCATCTAAATAGAGTGCTTTTAACCCCTCTAGTGTACATAGATAGGCTCCTGCAACAGTAGGACAGCTATGCCCTGCACTCTTGACTACATCTAAGTAACTAAACTCTATTATGCCTTTTTCAAAAGTTCCCAAGAATCCTGCTAGTAAATCCTGTAACTTTATAGCCTCTACTCTATTAAAAAAATCTGGGTAATTCATCTGTATCCTTTTTAAAATAAAAGATATTTATACCAAAATAAAAAAAATATTAGATTAAAAAATTTGTCATTTTTGGCTCATTTCCCACAAAAACACTCTTTTGAGAAGTAATCTATATCAAAGTTTATGTTTTTTTTCATTAAAATTAATACTTAATTCTTTTAAAAAAAAAATAATTGTTTATGAACTATTATAATTAAATAATGATAAAATGATATACTATAAATTAAAGTTTTAAGGGAGAGAAGATGCAAACATTATTGGCAGTAGGACTTATCTTTGTGTTAGGTGCATTTATGAAGTGGTTGTGTCAGAAGATTAAACTACTAAATGTAGTAGGATACCTTATGCTAGGTTTGATTATAGGTCCAGAGGTTTTGGGGATTATAGATTATAATTTTATAAAAGAGAGCTATATTATTACAGATATGTCATTGGCTCTTATCTCTGTTTTGGTTGGAGCAAATCTAAAATATAGTATGATAAAGGAGTTTTGGAAACAGATTGCATTTGTATCTATATTTGAAGCTCTATTTACATTTTTCTTTATTAGTATAAGTTTTTATATTCTTTTTGATTTTCTGGATTTAGATTTTGCAGGTGACCAGAGACTTACTATCTCTCTAATATTTGGTGGTCTTGCCACAGCTACAGCACCAGCTACAGTATTGGCTATTATTCATGAGCTAAAGGCAAAAGGCAAATTTAGCTCTTTTTTATTAGGTGTTGTTGCATTTGATAATGCTATAGCTCTTATACTCTTTAGTTTTGTTATTATATTTACAAGTACACTTGTTGGAAGTGCTGAATTCTCAGTTATGACACTATTTGAGGTCTTTTCAACAATTATATTAAGTATGTTAATAGGGATTTTAGGAGCTATTAGTTCTGAGTTAATAGATAAAATATTCAAAAAAAACAATAGCGTAAAGACTACATCTACTATTGGTATGATTTTTATAGTATATAGCACTAGCCTACAACTACAACTAGAACCTCTACTAGCCTCACTAATTATGGGGGCAGTGATGACAAATATCTCTAGCAAATTTCATCTAGTCAAAGAGGAGTTTGACCACCATCTAAAAGATATTATATTTATGCTCTTTTTTGCCATTTCAGCTATGCACTTAAATCTTAGCTTTTTGGTATCTATGCCATTTATAATTATTGTATATGTAGTATTTAGGATTATAGGAAAAGTCTCTGGTGTATGGGTTGGTGGAAAATTGACAAGAGCAGATAAAAATATTCAAAAATACCTAGGAGTTGCTCTATTTCCCCAAGCAGGTATAGCCATAGGATTAGCTCTATCTCTTCAAACCGAACCAGGGTTTGAGTCTATTGCACCTATTGTCCTAAATGTCATTATTGCGACAACGATGGTACATGAGTTTATAGGACCACTACTCACCAAATTTGTTTTACATAAATCGGGAGAGTGTGACAAGGCTGATTGCAAGAATGCGAATCTGAACATATAACAATATTATTTCTATAATTTACATGATATTCAATATAAAATTACTCTTTGTGTTGTATTATTTTAATATACAAAGATAATAGATAGGAGGATAGAGATGAGAACAGTAACACTATTGTTATTATTTACAGTAACCATTTTTGCACTTAGTTACAAAGAGTTAACTACTACCATAGACCTCTCTGGAAAACAGAGAATGTTAACCCAAAAAATGGCAAAAGAGGCTTTTTTAATAAAACTAAATATAGACAGGGAGAGTAATATCAAAAAATTGACAGAGGATAGTGAACTTTTTGATAAAACATTAAAAGGCTTATTGAACGGGGATAAAAAGCTAAAACTCGTCACAGTAGAAGATGCCAAAATAAAAAAACAGTTAGAAAAAGTAAGCTCTGTATGGAATCCTTTTTATCTAAATATTAAAAATATCTTGAAAAATAGCAGTGATGAGAAGAGTTTTCTATCGATATGTAATAAAAATAGAGAACTACTAGAGGAGATGAATGGAGCTGTTGAACTATATACTCTGCAAGAGAAAAATAGTGCTTTTGTTTTGGTTAATGATATGAACTTAGCAGGTAAACAGAGAATGCTTCTACAGAAAATGGCAAAAGCTCTACTAGTTGCAAATAATGGTATAGAGGTTAAAAAATATAAAAATGAGTTTTTAGAATCACAAAAGCTCTTTAATAGAACTCTCAAAGGGTTATTTGTAGGTGATAGTTCACTTAAACTAAGAGGAACAAAACTCCCTTTCCTAAAAAAACAGCTAGAGGTTGTCAAGATGTTATGGGATAGTGAGCAACAAAAACTTCAAAATGCACTTACAGGAGAGGGTACAAAAGAGGCAATTGATGCTTTGGATAACATCACTATAGAGATGGATAAAACAGTCCAACTATACACAGCTTCTTTGAGTAGGCAACAGCAACGAGATGAGTTCGCTTCTCTGCTAGAGATTCATAATTCACTAGAGAAAATGGATAAAAAAACAAAAGCATTAATAGAAAAATTAGCTAAAGCTGATGTAGAATAAGAGCAACATAAGGTATTATCTTTTTAGATATATCTCTTTATTTTTATTTTATATCTATAAAAATAGAACTAAAAAACTTAAGTTTATAAAATAACTAATAAGATTTTATAAAAAAATAGATTTGTTATTGATAATTATGATTTTTTTATCTTCAATTCTGTAAAATAGCTCTCTTGAAGAATATAATTAAGTTTTTTATTGAAGTTTATATTTATATAATTTATTATTTCTGCTCTTTTCACTCTTTTTTAAGAATATTATCCAAATATCTCTTACTTATTATTTTAGTTTAGAAATATCATTATAGTTTATTATCAATTATGTTATTATGTTGAAATATTATTTATGGAGGTTAAAGTAAATGGAAAAGAGTGAGTTAATCAAAAAAACTGATAATCAAGAGGATTCGACAGAAAAAAAGAAGCCTGATAAACGGTTAATGGTAATATTTAGTCTAATTCTAGTTACTCTTTTATTCCTAATTGGAGCATACCTATTTATCTCCAAATCCACAGATTCATCCACTTCAAAAGAGAATAGTAAAATACACTCTACTTCTAAAGAAGAGTCATTTATCTTCAAAACAATTAAAGGACAAATATTTAAAATAGAGGCATCTCCTAAGAGCTTCAAAATACCAAAATTAGAAAATAGAATCGTTTTTCTAAAAGTTTTTGGTTGGAATTGTAAATATTGTCAAAAAGAGATTCCTGAACTTATCAAACTAAAAAATCAATTTGATGGAGCTTTTGATGTCATAGCTATAGAGTCTCAACACCATACCACAAAAGAGAACCAAAAATTTGCACGAGAGAAGGGTATAAACTACCATATAGTAACAGGTGATAAGTATAAAAAATTTTTCGATTATCTAAAAGAGCATCATGGATGGAACGGTGTAATCCCCTTAAGTATAGTTATCGGAGAGGATGGAAAGATATTGGCATTTGAGATAGGTGCAAAATCTTATACTTTAGCAGAACTTCTAAAAGTATCTTTACAACAGTATAAAATGATACAAAAACTACAAAATAAGGAATAATATAATGATAATACAGAGAACAATACTCTCTTTGGGCATCGCTCTTATGCTTTTAGGGTGTGGTGGAGAAGATAAGGAAGAGAGACATCAAGCAATAGCGGAGAAGACAAAAAAGGCTCTAGGTGACACAGGTGACGAGTCGGGATGTAATGGAGATAGTGCAAAAGAGAGCAAAGAGTGTAGTGAAGAGGATAGCTCATCTAGTAGTTTTATCTTAAATGCACTAGAGGATAATGATAGTCAAAAGGGAGATGATAGTGCATTAAGAAATCAACTCAATACACTAATTGTAGATATGGAGAAAAAAGGAAGTGACTCCAAAAACAATTTAGAATCACTAGTCACTCAGGTAGGAGACCTTCTCGAAAAGGACTCCAACAAAGTAGCAGAGGGGTTAGAGAATTTGGTTGACTCTTATGATAAACAGGAGAACCCAAACTCTGTTAGGGATGAGTTGGTAAACTTAGTTGAGGGGGTAGAGAACTCTAAACTGAAAAGGGAGGAGGTAGAGGATAAACTTCTATCTTTAGTAGGAGAAGTTGAGAGTAAAAAAATAAACAGAGAGGAGGTAGAGGAGAAACTATTAGCACTTGTAGGGAGTTCATCAGAAAAGGAAAAAAAGAGTTTGGAACAGACACAATTGAGTCTGGAGAGTTTAGTAAGTAGTGCAGAGCAAAAGGGTACAAAGGAGGCAAAGAGACTTGCTAGTTCTATTATTAATGATGTCTCCAAAAATAAAATTAAAATTTTAAGAACAGAAGATACATTTGTTGAGATTCAAGTTAAAAGTGGAGATAGCTTATCTAGTTTGGCAAAAAAATATTATGGAGATGCAACAAAATACAAAATGATATACGAAGCCAATAAAGATAAAATTGGAAGTAAAAATACTATATATCCAGGTATCAAATTAATTATACCTAAAATATAAAAATTGAAAATCAAGGAGAAAGAGATGAAACAAAATATAATTGTAACTATGGGAGTAGCTATAATCGTTGCAACAAGCCAAACATTGGCTGTAGATGTAAAAATTACAGAAGAGTTAAGTTCTATCACAGCAAAACACAAAGGTAATAATATTATTATTAAACGGATTCAAAATCCAAATAAAAAACTAAATAATGCTCTCCTAAATACAGCAAAAGAGTGTCCACCATACTGTATTCAACCGATGAATATAGGCAAAGTTAAAACTCTAGGAGAGCTTGAAGTATTAGAATTTATCAAAAATATGAAAGATAGTAGCAATCTACTTCTTATTGATGCAAGAACTAGAGAGTGGCACAAAAAAGGTACTATCCCAAGTGCTATCAATTTGCCATTTACAATGCTAAAAAAAGATGGCAAATATATTGATAAAATCTTAACTCTCTTAGGTGGTAAGAAATCTAGTGACAAATGGAACTATGATGATGCCCAAACACTTCTTATCTTTAGTAATGGTGCATGGGATGAACAGGCATCACTAGCTATTAAAAATCTTGTTGATATGGGTTATCCTGAAGATAAGATAAAATATTACCGTGGAGGTATACAGATGTGGAACTCCGTAGGATTGACAATCAAGTAGAGAAATCTATTGGTTCTACCCCTTTGAAGTGTGAGAATTGATGAGAGGTAGAGATTTGGTTTGTAATATAAAATTACATATTTATTATAACATATTTTTAAAGGTTTAAAATGAAAATCGCAATAGGTTTGACCATACTGTTACTATCGACAACAAACATCTCAGCATTTGATATAAAAGGAAAAGTGGGAGAACAAGATTCGAAATTACAAATCTTTGGATTTGCTCAACTAGAAGCTAGAGGTGGCGATGGTATAATCACAGATAATGAGGATGCCTCCATCAAATTTGGAGCTCAAAGAGTTCGTCTAGGATGGAAATATTCAGTAGGAAAAGTAAAAGGTAAAGTATTTTTGGATTTCAACAAGGCACATGATGATAAATCAGGTGTAGGACTTCCTGATATGGTCAAAGATGCCTTTGCTACATATATTCCAAACAAAGCCATAGCTATAAAGGTTGGACTTATAAAACAACCTTTGGGAATGGGGTTTACAATCCCAGGGTGGAACCTTGATGTGGTAGAGAGAGGATTTGATAAACAGTTAGCTTTTGAGAGAGGTATGGGAGTTATGCTCTCTGGGCGTGATTTGGGATTTGGAAACGATGGAAAAGTCAATGGTTTTGAGATGGGGCATGAGAGACCATGGAAAGGGTTTGGATATGACCTAATGATAGCCAACCAAGCAGGACGAAGTGGAGCAGTAAAGGGAGCAAATCCAGGTAATGCAAATGCCTATATAGCAAGAGTCTCATTTGATTGGACAGAGATGTTACATACTGAACTATCTTATGGTATGTCAGAAAATGCAGCAGATACAGAAGATATTCCTATGGGTAAGGCATATAAAGCTCTAAACTTTGGTATCGATTCTCATCTAGGTAAAGGAAATGCGAAATTTGAGTATTTTGATGCAGAGAATCTCCAAGGGATAGATAGTTGGGATGAGTCAACTTTTTCAGTAACAGGTACTTATTATGTTACAGATACTTTGGAATTAGCAGCAAAACATATACAAGGCACAGCAGAGAGAGAGGGAGTAGAGACAGATTTAGGAAATACCTATCTTGGATTTAACTACTACCTAGAACCTGCCAACAATAAAATGAGTCGAGGAGCAAAGAAAAAGAGAAATGCACATAGAGTACAGATTAACTATGTTATAGCAAGTGGTGATGAAGAGTGGAATGGTCTAAAAGGCTACAAGGATGATGCTATATTGGCACAATATCAATTCAAATTTTAGGGGAAAAATATATGAAAAAAATATCAATTGTAGTGTTAGCTACAGCTATTTTAAGTTCAACTCTTTTTGCAGAAGAACTCAAAATGTACGCTTGTGGAGTTACAAGAGTTGCTTTTATGAAAGAGTTAAATGAGGCTTTTGAGAAAAAGTTTAAGGTCAAAGTCATAATGAACGAAGAGGGTGGAGACCTTTTTGTTTTGGGTGGATTACATAAAAAAGAGGCTGATATTGGTTCAGGGTGCAGAGATACTATCAAAGATGATAAAAATGAAAAAAATTTATGGTCAACACAAGTGGCTTGGGGTGCTTTGTCTTTTATTGTTCATTCTAAAAATAAGATAGATAATATCTCCACAGATAATATAAAAAAGGTTCTAAAGGGTCAAATAACAAACTGGAAAGAGCTAGATGGTGATGATAAACCAATTCATCTAATCACTAGAGAGAGCAAAAAATCAGGTGTAGGATTGACTGCAAGAGAGTTACTTTTCAAAGATACAAAAATAGAATTTTATAAAGATGCAAAAAAGGTAAAAAGTTCAGGATTTGTAAGAAAAGCTGTGGAAGAAGATGAGAATGCTTTTGCTATTGATAATGTTATGAGTTCAAACAAAAATAAAAATATAAAAATACTTAAAGTAGATGGTGTAGAGCCAATAAAAGCAAATATTCTCTCTAATAAATATACACTAAGACAGGCTCTGTATCTTTATCTAAATGATAAACCAAAAGCTTTAGCAAAAAAATATATAGATTTTGTATTGAGTGACGAGGGTCAAAAAATTATATCTAGCATAGGAACAGCCAATCTCGAAGAGGCAACAGGAAAGGGAGATGAGGAGAATCTAATCTTTCAAAATTTACAATTTGATGTAAAAAGCAAATAGAGAAGAGGAATAGATAGCCCACATAGTGGACTAAAGGGAAGGAGATTACATCCCCATACCAGGCATTCCACCCATTCCACCCATATCAGGCATTGGAGGAAGTGGAGTTTTCTCCTCTTTGACATCAGAGACTGTAGCCTCTGTTGTAAGAAGTAGACTTGATACTGAAGTAGCATTGATTAATGCAACTCTAGCAACCTTTAGAGGGTCAATAATACCAGCTTCTAGCATATCTACATACTCACCAGTGGCAGCATTAAACCCAAGATTGACATCTTCATTGGTCATGATTCTATCAACAACCACACCAGCATCATAACCAGCATTTTGTGCAATCTGCTTCATAGGTGCAGAGATTGCTCTTAGAATGATTTCTGCACCGACAAGCTCATCATCTTTTAGCTCAAGTGATACTTTTGCTCCTGCTTTGATTAGTGCAGCACCACCACCGATAACAATACCCTCATCAACGGCCGCTTTTGTTGCACTTAGTGCATCATCAACTCTATCCTTTTTCTCTTTCATCTCAGTCTCTGTTGCAGCTCCTACTTTGATAACAGCCACACCACCACTAAGCTTTGCAAGTCTCTCTTGGAG
>CAZSHP010000054.1:0-14175 GCA_964606545.1 uncultured Sulfurovum sp.
CAACATCACATCGATAAGAGGTGTGATATTTAAATCAGGGTCTTCATCCCAATTATACATAACTAAGCCTTCTGAGAGAGTATCAAATCAGCTTGACTCTCTAACAGTAGATTTAATTCAAATGCTTTTCTCTTTAAGAGAAGATGAAAAGAGTAGGCAATAGTTGCAACAGCAATACCTGCTGCAGTTGCAACCAAAGCTTCAGAGATAGCAGGAGCAACTATCGCTATAGATGAGCCTTTTTGTGTTCCAAGAGATGAGAATGTCTCCAAAATAGCCACAACTGTACCAAAGAGTCCAATAAAAGGTGAAGTAGAAGCGATAATAGAGAGTCCTGTCAATCCGCTAGTAGCCCCCTTGATAGCCGAATTTTTAGCAGCTGAAAATATAGCTTGATTTGGAATTAATACTTTGCTTAGATAGAGAAATAGGAGAGATTTATCATCCACAGTTTTTGTTCGTCCCATATAGAGCTTTTTTAGAGAACGAGCTTCTATATTTATTCTGCTCTTTATAGTAGCATTTCTATATAGATATATCCATAATGTCAAAATCAGATAAATAGATAGCCACCCCAATACAAAAATCGTAATAGCTGAACTCTTATCTATGTAACTCAATAGTATATCTACCATAAAATATCCTTTTTCTCTGTACTACTATTTTTTATAAACTTCATATCTTAATATCCCTTTTTTAACTAATGGGATAATATTATCATATTTGTTCTCTGTAAAAGCTTGAACAAAATAGTATTGAGATAATTTAGTGATAGTGTAAGGATTTTTGGATAAAATTTAAGAAAGGATATATTATGTTTCAAATTGTTCTATCTCTTGCTGTTGGCGTATTAATCGGTTGGAACTTTCATATGTTTTATATAGCATTAGAGCCACCCAAAATGCTACAATATGAATCTATAAAATCTCAAAATTTAAGCTCTATAGATAGCTCTAAACCACAAATTATACTAGTTAAATCCACTACAGATAATAATGTAACAAAAAAGAACATTTTAGAAAAAAATACTACAAAAACAAAAGAGTTCTCTTTTCAAACACTTTTAGATAGAGATAATTTCTCGGATGCTATGGCACTCTATATGGAGGGTAATGAAAAGCAACTAATAGAGTATCAACTTATACTAAAGACCTACTTCTATGATAGAATAAATAAGTTTCCCCAAAAAACTATAGAGCAGATATTATATTATATGGAGATAGACCCACAATCAGAGGATATACCTCTCTATCTAGCCAAATACTATAGTGAACAAGGAGAGTTTGAGAAGGCGATAAAACTACTATTTAGATTACAAGAGTCCAATCCAGAAGATAGTTCAAAATCGATACAAAATGACTTAAATAGCACTATTGAAGTATATATAGAACAACTTACAAAAACAAAAGAGTTAACAAAACTAATTAATTTTTTAGAGGAGTTAATCTCTAAAAGCTTCAACAATGAAAAATACTTAATCAGACTTGCTGAACTATACTATAATTTGGATAACTATGAAAAGAGTCAAGAGATATTAGAAAATATAGACTATGACTCTACATATGGTGCAAAAGCACAAATTATATTAGAAAATATAAGTCTCAAAGAGAAAGAATTAGCACAATACACCCACAAAATACCTATAACAAAAATCAATTCACACTATAGTATTAGTTTAACTATTAATCAAATTCCTGTAACTCTACTATTAGATACAGGGGCGAGTTATACATTTCTCGATAGTGACAAAATACCATCCCTAACTATAGAAAAAGAGGTATTTTTAAATACAGCAGGAGGTGAAATCGTCGCAAATCTATGTCAAGCAGACTCTCTTATTATCCAAGATATAGAGTTGAAGAATTTTACTGTTGCTACAGCCCCATTTAAAGATATAAGTGCTGATGGATTATTAGGAATGAATTTTTTTGAACTATTCAATTTCAAGATAGACCAAAATAGAGGATTTCTATATTTAGCTCAAAAGGATTAGGCAATATGCCCATCCTCTCTCATAACTATATTCCCATTTTTAGAAATTTTGTAATTAATGTTATTTAAGGTATCGTTTTAATTATATATTAAAGTTATTACACTATTATAATGAATGTTCATTCAGTTTTTAAGGAGGGGTTATGGAATTATCGTTATTAGTTATATTTTGGTACGGGATACTTCACGCTTTTGGACCGGACCATCTAACAGCAATTGCTGATTTTTCAATTGGAAAGGATAAAAAAAAGACTTTACTAATCACACTACTTTTTGCTATCGGTCATGGGTTGAGTCTCTTTGTTTTCGCTAAAATATTAGAAAGTGTAGATATTTCAGAAGAGATTTTGGCTTATGGAGATGTTGTATCTGCTACAGTTATTATGGCTATGGGGATATATCTACTTTTTATGGTTGCTACCGATAGAATTCATCTAAAAACACATAAACATCACAAAGAGGAGCATATTCATATTTGGTTTGGTAAAAAACATAATCACAACCAAATAGATACTAGCTCTTCATTTACTATGGGTATTTTGATGGGGATAGGTGGTGTTCGAGGGATGCTTGTAACACTTGGTGCTGTCGGAAGTGGTTCTGTTGATTTTAGTATGGTTACAGCATTTACACTAGGAGTTATATTAATTTTTGTTTCATTTGGTCTACTTATATTGTATATTAATCAAAATTTTTTGAATAATTTAAAAAATGTAAGACGAACTTTTGCCACAGTAGGTATAATCTCACTATTAATAGGAATGAATATTCTTTCAATTTAACAAGGAGCAACAATGTGTACAGAGTGTGGTTGTAGTATAAGAGGAGCAGAAGTAGAACATTCTCATAGTCATGAACATCAAAAGGCTCATGAGCATCTGCATCATAATCCACAACTAAATGACAGCAAAACTATTTCTGTAATTCAAAAAATTTTAGACAAAAATGACCAAGAAGCAGAACATAATAGAGGTCATTTTAATAATAAAGGTGTACTAGGAATCAACCTCATGAGTAGCCCAGGTAGTGGTAAAACAACTCTATTGGAGTATCTATCAGAAGTAGCAGATTTTAAGTTTTGTGTAGTTGAGGGCGATTTAGAAACCAATCGAGATGCAGATAGACTCAAATCAAAAAATATCCCTGCTGTTCAAATTCAGACTGGTAGTGCTTGTCATTTGGATGCTTTTATGGTACACAAGGGGTTACATCACCTCTCTTTGGATAATATTGATGTCTGTTTTGTTGAAAATGTAGGTAATCTAGTCTGTCCTGCTAGTTATGATGTGGGAACACACCTCAATATTGTCTTGGTCTCTGTACCAGAAGGAGCAGACAAAATAGCCAAATATCCTGTTATGTTTCGTCAAGCTGATTTGATTTTGATAACAAAAACAGACCTATTACCATACTTTACTTATGATATAGAGTCCCAAAAAGAGGATGCTAGAAGAATCAAACCAAGTGTAGATATTTTAGAGATAAATATCAATGATATAGACTCAATCAAAGCTGTAGCCAATTGGATAGAGTTCAAAAGGAGAATGCGTTAATGTGCCTATCCATACCAAGCAAAGTAATAGAAATTTCAGAAGACAAAACCATGTGTAGAGTCGATACAATGGGAGTCCAGAGAGAAGCAAACCTAATGATGATGGGCGAAGAGGATATAAAAATAGGTGATTTTGTACTACTTCACATAGGTTTTGTTATGAATAAAATAGATAAAGAGGAGGCATTAGCTTCTATCGAAACTTATCGAGAGATTTTAGAACTAATGGATGAAGAGGAACGCCGTAGGGTTGTACTTTAGCCAACCTTTTTAAATAAAGAGTAAAAAGTGGAATTGAAATTAAAAAACCTATATGATAATTTTCGTGATGGTGAAACAATAAAAGCATACGCTAAAATCATAAACCAAGATGCCAAAAAATTAAATAGAACCATAAATATTATGGAGGTGTGTGGAGGACATACCCACACCATTATGAAATTTGGTCTACCTCAACTGATGCCATCTAATATAAACTTTATCCATGGGCCGGGTTGTCCTGTTTGCATTATGCCAAAAGAGCGAATAGACCACGCTTTTGTTTTGGCTATGCAAGATAATGTTATTTTGGTAACTCTTGGCGATATGATAAAAGTTCCCGGAAGTAATGGAAGTTTACAGAGTGCTAGAGCCAAAGGGGCAGATGTTAGATTTGTCTATTCACCAATGGAGTGTATTAAAATAGCAAAAGAGAACCCTGATAAAAAAGTAGTCTTTTTTGCTATAGGTTTTGAGACTACTACTCCAATGACTGCTGTTCTGCTCGACCAAGTAATAAAACTAAATATCCCAAATATCCTATTTCATATCAATCATGTAACAGTTCCAGAGGTAATGAAAGAGTTAATTGATAGTAGAGATATTCATGTCGATAGCTATAATAATAAAATAGATGCTTTTTTAGGCCCTAGCCATGTAAGTGTAATTGCAGGAAGTAAAATATATAAAGAGTTTCCAACTAAATATGGTCGTCCTGTAGTTGTTAGTGGATTTGAACCTGTGGATGTAATGCAGGGAATTAGTATGATAGTTAAACAGTTTATAGAAAACCGTTGTGAGCTTGAAATACAATATAAAAGAGTTGTCACCTATGAGGGAAATCTAAACTCTCAAAGAGTAATAGATAAATATTTTGAAAAAGTAAGCCTATTTAGATGGCGTGGGCTTGGAAATGTGCCTAATAGTGGGTTAAAATTAAAAGATAAGTATGCACAATATAATGCAGAAGTTGTCTATAGAGATATTTTACCAATTGCCGAAATAGAAGACCATAAATTATGTATCTGTGGAGATATTTTAAGAGGAATGGCTAAGCCTACAGAGTGTACTATATTTGGAACTGCTTGTAAACCAAACTCTCCAATAGGAAGCTGTATGGTGAGTAGTGAGGGTGCTTGTAGTGCTTATTATAAGTATGGGAATCTGCTATAATACGACCCAAAAAGGAGTAGATAATGCTCTATTGGAGAATATTAGTATATGACAACAAAAAATATAAAAGAGATAATTGAAATCCAAAACTATTGTCGTAAAATTATACAAGAACTCTATAAATATGAATCCAGACCATATAATATAGTAACCGATTATATTAAAGATACAACTAAATTAGAAGATGCTATAAAGTTAGAGATTATAGAGTATGATAGCTTTGATGATGAACTTACTCTATCTGTTGATACAGAGGAGTACTATCGTAAGAGATTGGGGCAGAGTCATGAGACCAATATTGGGGAGATTGGAGATAAACTAAAAAAGCTTAGAAATTTGCTAAAAGATTATAATATTAGACAACTAGCTAATGAGAATAGAGATAGAGAGATAAAAGCTATCTATAAGTTGCTCCATAAAATCCCACATATCTTTAAATATAACCTTCAAGCACTCTCCTCTACCTCTCTTTTTACATTTAAAAATGAGTCAAATTTTGAGATAAAGATGATAAATCTAAAGAGATGCAAAGAGGAGATAAATCAACTCTCAAAAGCCCTAGAGGAGGTGGATAGAGTTATAGATGAAGAGAGTAATTTTTTTAAAAGTATGGATAGTAGAAAAATCAATCTTGCTATTTATAAAATCAAGCAAAATAGTGCCGATTTAGAGAGGTCATTCGCTCAACTATATAATGATATTATTCAATTTATCAATCAGACTATCCAAGATGGGGAGTTTATCAAACATATCAAAAAACTAAAACAGCTAAAATATGATAATACTTTGGTTAAAAATACAAATATAGAGAGCATAGTGGAGAGCAAAATATCTATTGTTGGTGGAGTCAAAGAGCATAAGATACTGCCTGATGATGAGATGTATGCCTATGTAGAGCAGATGCAAGAGAGGCTAAAAGAGAGACAAAAGGTTATTTTAAATAGTAAAAAAACGACTCCAATAGATTATGATATTACAAAAAAGGTAGAACTCTCCAAAAAACTCTATGATTATACAAAAATATATCAAGATTTTCTAAAACAGGATAGAGATTTAATCTCATTTTTGCTAAATTACCCTCTAAAAATAGAGGAGGAGAAGATAATGGGAGTCTTTATTAGAGTTCTGAAAAATCACTCCTCCAACTATGAGATAGAAAATGAGGAGTTTATCAGAGTAAAAGATAGACTCTTTCTAAAAGTATATAGCCATAAGATAGGAAATTATAATGTTAATTGATACAGAGGAGTTAGTACCTCAATATATTCATAAGATATATAGTGCAATAGTAAATGGGCATTTTATAAATGAGAATAGTAATAGAGGTGGATATGCTCAACTATATAAGGTGATAGATGAGAATGAGGTAGCACTTAGAGCCTATTTTAAGCCTTTGGGGTATATTTTGATACGACGAGCAGGTTATTTCTATTTTGCATCTGAAAATGCACTTGAAAAGAGGAGTATGTTGGATTTGATGGTCGATTATATAGAGATTGTTGACTTTTTTAAAACATTAGATAGTAATTTTGGAGTAGATTACCGTTTTACTATAAGCTCTATTGAGAATAGATTGAGTCGTGGAAATATGGAGTTAGAGGATATTGTCTCTAAAATGAAGAGAAGCAAATCTCAAAATAATAGGGATTTTATCCAAAAGATTATAGATAAACTCAAAAAAAATGGTTTTGTAGAGGAGCAGGATGCGATAAAGGGAGAGTATTTAGTTTTGAACTCCTATGATTATATAGAGACATTGTTAAAAGAGGTAGAGATTTATGAGTAGTAAAGAGATAGATGGATTAAAAAAGATTTACCTTTTTAAAAGTGCAGATTTTCAATTTGCAGATATTGATTTGAGTGATAATGCACTCTTTTTGGGAGAGAGTGGTGTAGGTAAAACTACTCTAATGAGGGCTATACTCTTTTTTTATACTATGGATTTCTCCTCTTCTGCTCTAAATATCAATACAGAATCCAAAAAAAACTTTAGACAGTGGTATTTTAAAGAGCCTAATTCTCATATTGTTTATGAGTATTTCAAAGATGGAAAACCATTTCTATTTGCTGTTAGTAGTAGTGGGAAACTCCATTACACTTTTATAGAGATGAGCAGAGATGATATAGGGGTCAAAGAGCTATTTTTAGATGGGTTAGAGCCTGTTACATTGGAAAAACTGCATGAAAATATCGAAAAAAATCTCTTGCAAAAGTATCATACAACCCAAAAAGATAAATATATTAAAATCTTTCACAAAGAGGATATGGATGGAGATAAAATTAGATGGAATAGAAAAGAGGTTAGTGTAGATTTTAGCCTATTTGATAGTATGATAACACAAAGAGAGTTTGCGAAAACGCTCTCTAATATCTTTGCCACTTCAAAAGTGAGTGCTGATAGTGTAAAAAAAACTGTTGTATCACTAATTGATGACAAGATGACCTCCATAAATCTAAAACAGATTCAAAACTCTCTAAATGAGTATATTCAAAATAGAGATGAGATTAAACAGTTTGAGAAGAAAATCCCAAAAATCAATAATCTTAAAAAAACGCTAGATGAGTATAGAGAGAAAAAAGAGGAGTTTAAAGAGTATGCTAATGAGGTTGAACTACTAAAAAATAGAAGTGATATTAAAATAGTTGAGTTAGATGAAGAGATTTTGGCTCTAAAAAAGAGCAAAGAGGATATTAAATCAGAGTATAAACCAAAAATTGGGCAACTAGAAAATAGTTATGATTTAAAAGATAAAGAGATATATAGTCAATCAAAAGAGATAGAGAGACTAAAAGAGAAGAGGGATGAGTATAACTCCAAAGATATTCAAACTTTACTCTTAGAATATTATCAAAAAGAGTCCTATCAAAAGAGTTTAGAACAGGCTAAACAGAGATACCAAGCTCTAACAGCCAATGCAGAGGGGATTAAAGATAGATATGAAAAGATTTTTCAACAACTAAAACAGGATAGAGATGAGACTATTTTTGCTCTAAAAAAGGAGAATATGGCAAAAATAGAGAACTTATCTATTAAAAAGATTGAACTTTTAGAGAAAAAATCAGAAAATATTACAGATAAAACTTTGAAATTGGAAACTAAAAAAGAGGAGTTAAAAACTCTACTCAATTTAGAAAAAGATAATCTAAATGCCATTGATATAAGAAGAGTAAAAGTAGAAAACTATCAATATAACCAAGAGGCTATAAGACAATATAATCAAGAGATAAAAAAGTTTAATGCAGAGACAACTAAACTAAATATAAAAATTCCTCAAATTGAAAATAGTATTAGATTAAAAGATAGAGAGATTAATGATATAGATATTAGATTAAAAAATGAGAAAGATGAACTCTCTAAAAAGATAACAAAAGAGAAAAATCACCTGCACAAAGAGAGAGAGGAGATAGAAAAAAAACTAAATTTTGATAAAAATAATCTCTATGGATATATCAATAGAAATAGTATAGCCAATAGAGATAATCTACTCCTATTTCTAAAAGATGAGTTACTATTTAGTGAAAAAGAGTTTACTATAGAGCATATAGATAACTCAAACTCTATCTTTGGATTAGATATTCAGTTTAAAGAGATAGATTTTGATTATAGTATTACCTCTCTTCAAGCTAGACTATTATCAATAAAAGAGAACCTAAAAGAGCAGAATAACTGTTTAATCAAAGAGAGAAATCTATTGGAAGATAGAGCTAGAAAAGAGACATCTAAACTCGATAGAGAGAGAAGTAGACTACTAAGAGATGAGCAAGAGCAAAAAGAGCTATTGCAAAAGTATAAAGATTATAGAGTAAGAAGTAAAAATAGTCTAAATGAGGTTAAAAAAGATGCTCTAAAGAGAAAAAAGAGGGAATTAGAGAGAGTTACAAAAGAGTATATAAAGCAACAAAAAGAGATAGAGAAGATAAAACAAGATATAAATATTACCTCAATAGCAATTCAAACTATTAAAAATCAGATTGAGAGTGACACTCAAAAAGCTATTTCAAAATTAAATAGAGAGATAGAAGATTTAAGAGAGAGTGAAAAAAAGAGTATAGATAATATTAGAGAAAAATATATCAAAGAGATAGAGCAGACAACTTTGGAGCTTAATAGATACCTAGAAGAGGGTGGAGTTGACAGAGATAAATTAAGAGAGCTTAATAGCGAAATTACAAGCTATAGTAGTAAGCTAAAAAAGATAGAAGAGAGTTTAGGATATGTCTCTACCTATCTAAATGAGTATGCAGATAGGATAAAAGAGATACCAAAGAGAGAGAGTGAGTTAAAAGAGGAGAGTGAATTTTTAAAACAGCTAAAGATAGATTTAGAAAAAGTTAAAAATGAGTTTATAGATAAAATTGATGATATAGACAAGAGGATTAAAAGAGAAGAGGATAATAAAAAAGAGATAAATGCTTTTATCAAAAAGTATAATCAAGAGATAAAAGATGATATTAAAATAAAAGTAAATAGTGTTTTGACCCCTGAATATAGCAAAGATAAAATATCATATTCAATAGCACTTATTGAGAATCTAATTAGAGCCTATAATGGACTAATAAATAGTCATGATGCCATCTTAAATAAGACACAAATTGCAACAAAGGGTTTAAATAGAGATAATATCTTCAAACTAGAGATTATTGATGATTATATGGAAGAGAGTAGTAATCTTAACTCCTATCTATCTGTAGCCAATGGGTTGGTTGAGTATATCCAAAAAGATAAAATCAAAATCCTAAAAGAGAATCTATCCTCTAAATTTATCAAAGAGTTAAGAGCTATTGTTAAATATGTTTCTCAATTTGAGGAGTCTCTAATGGAGATAGAGGCAAAAGTGGATAGATTGGATAAAAAGGTCAAAAAGGCTGTAGAGTCATTTAGAGTAATTGATGCTATCAAGATAAAAAAAGAGAAAGCAAATAATCAGATATTGGAGAAGTTAAAAGAGGTTACTAAATTTTATGAGAAAAATAGCGAACATTTTAATTTTGGACTCTTTGCATCCCAAGACAAAAAAGAGAGTAGCAGAGTTCAATATGAGTTAGGGGATAAGATTGAAGAGTTATCTAAGCTATTATCCTCTTCAAAAGAGTATCTATTTTTGGAAGAGGGTTTTGTTTTGACCTTTACCGTTACCGAAAATGGAAATAGACTACATCCTGCACAGACACTAAATGATATTGGCTCAAATGGAACATCTACCCTAGTTAAAACCATTATAAATATCTCTCTTTTACAGATGGTTAATGAGAAGAGCAGACTACTTAACCACTGTATATTAGATGAGATAGGAACAATCTCTCCAAAATATTTCAAAGAGCTAAAAGATTATGCTAATAATAGTGGATTTCTATTTGTCAATGGAATGCCAATCGAAGATGATATTTTAATCTCAATGTACCCAACTGTCTATATAGGACAAAAATATGGAAATGACTCACGAATGATATTAGCTAGTAAGATGGTTGTGTAATGAAAATAACTAAATCAGATTTTAATATTATCAAAGAGATATTAATCAAAAAAGAGCTAATTCGTGGTCTTGGTTTTGTAGAAAAAGATATTATTAAAAGACTTAAACTAAATGGTTCAATAGAGCTAAAGAGGGTTTCAGCTCAAAGATACAGAATTGTACTTTGCAAAGAGGATAATATTTTTGCCTTTTTAAAAACTCTAAACTATCATATAAAAAGTATAGAGGATATAGATAGTTATATTACCGAGATATTAGAGAAAAAAGTATCAAGAGATAAAATTCAAAAGTGGACAAACAACACAAAATCAAAAACCTCCAAAAGCCTAAAAGGTTTATATCTCTCCTCACTAAACAATATTGATATAAAAATTAATAATGAGATTGTAACTATTGTTCCAACCAATGGTCTAGGATATTTTTGCTTCTATACAGAAAAAGTTGAAGTAGCCAAAGACATAACAATTGTGGGCATTGAGAACTATCAAGTAGTTTGGTTTGCCAAAAGATACAAAGAGCTTTTTAGTCAAAAAAATATTCTATTTGTAGTTAGAAACCCCTATATGCGAGAGTGGATAGAGAGTTTAGAGAATGAGTATATTCACTTTGGAGATTATGATTTAGCAGGAATAAATATCTATATCAATGAGATAGTTCCACAACTCAAAAAATCTAAAAAATACTCTATGTTTATCCCCAACAATATAGAATCTCTAATCCAAAAATATGGAGATAGAGAGCTTTTTGAGAAACAGAAAAGGTATTTGGATATAGAGATAGAAGATAGAGATGTAATGAGATTAAAAGAGATTATAAAAAAGTATAAAAAGGGATTGGAGCAGGAGGGGTTAGTAGCTCTTTTAAGAATATGTTAAGTAAAACATAGTATTAAATAGGAAAAAAAATGATAGTATTAAAGAAGTTAGTGAAAGGTTAAATTATGATAGAAAAAATCCATATACAAAATTTTAAATCTATATATGATTTAGAACTAGAGGTTGGTAGAGTAAACCTTTTTATTGGTGAAAATGGGTCGGGGAAAAGCAATTTGCTTGAAGCGTTGGTTTTTGTTTCGGCTAGTGAGTCCAATATGTTGGCTAATGAGTTTTTGGTTAGTCGTGGACTTAGAGTTCCTGAGCCTGAATTAATGAGGAGTGCATTTTATCAAAAAGATAAGAAAAGGAATATTCAAATAGATATTCAATTTAATGTGAATAATATCAAAGAATATGTGCTTGTAAATGATAATACAGAATATTCTAAATGGTATGATTTAAATTTTAGAATAAGAGAACTTGATATAAAAGCTATTTATGCATGTGAAAAAGGTATTCAAAAGATGTTGAAACCTGAGTATAAAAAAGATTATGTTAGTGAATATAAACAATTACTACATTCTTTAAAATCAAAACAAGATATACAGCTTGAAAGTTTTATAATTTTTTCTCCCGAATACGAAGTCCTAAGAAACTTCTATAATGAAGGTCAAATCCAACCATTAGGAGTAAAAGGAGAAGGCTTATATAAACTTCTAAAAGTTGTAAATAGCTATGAAGATAAAAGTTATATCAAAACTATTATAGAATCTCTACAGTTATTTAATTGGTTCGATAATATAATCATTCCTGATGAATTAGCTTTTGGAGAGAAAAAGCTTATTATAAAAGATAAATATCTATACACAGAGATAGACCAAAGAAGCACAAATGAGGGATTTCTATTTATTCTATTTTATGTAACTCTTATAGTTGCAAAAGAGACACCAAAAGCTTTTGCTATTGATAATGTGGACTCTTTTTTAAATCCTAAACTATGTACTAAATTAATGACTTTAATTACTGACTTAGCCAAAAAATACGATAAACAGATATTTTTAACAACTCATAATCCTGCAATTTTAGATGGTATAGATTTAAAAGATAAAGAGCAAAAACTTTTTGTAGTTTCTCGAAAGAAATCAACAGGATATACACGAACAAGAGAGATAACGGTAGAGAATAAACCAAAATCAGCAACCAATCAGCCATTAAAACTTTCGGAAGCTTTTCTTAGAGGTTATTTAGGTGGTTTACCAAAAGGCTTTTAGATGGCAAAATTTGGTATAGCAGGTGAAGGGATAACCGACCAAATTGTTATTGAAAATATCTTGTGTGGATTTTATAAAGATTATGATGATTTGGATAATGAGGTGCGATATACTCAACCACCTACAGATGAGACCGATAGCAAAAAACAACCTCCAAAAGGTGGTTGGACAAGGCTTTTTAATTATCTTGGTAGTGAACTTTTTTTAGATGATATTTTAAATGATGAGTATATGATAATCCAAGTAGATACAGATGTTTCAGAAGAGATTGGATTTGAGGTATCTCGAAATTGTTCTACTATAGAATTGATTGAAAAGGTGAGGGAAAGGCTTATTTTAGAAATCAATAAAAATAATAATGCTTATAATCAGCATGAAGATAAAATAATCTTTGCTATTTCTGTTCACTCATTAGAGTGTTGGATTTTGCCTTTGTATTTAACAAAAAAGGGTGAAGTAATACATAAGTGTTTTGAAAAGTTAATCAAAGAAGTTCCTAAAGTTTCAAAAAAATTAAAAGTTAATAAGAATAGTAATGATTATGATAAATTGAGCAGAGATTTTTTAAAACATAAAAGGCTTATAAAAACAGTCTCAAAAAATAGTAGTTTTAAAATCTTTATTAACTCTTTACCAAAAATATAAAACAGATGGAGAAAAAATGAACAAAAACATAACCCTAGCCCACGGAAATGGTGGGCAAGAGAACAATGAGTTAATATCTAAGATATTCTATAGATATTTTAAAAATGATATTTTAACAAAAAGCGAAGATAGTGCAGTTATAGAAGATGGCAAATTAGCCTTTTCAACTGATAGTTTTACAGTTAGTCCACTCTTTTTTAGTGGTGGAGATATTGGAAAGTTGGCTATTTGTGGAACTTGTAATGATTTAGCCATGATGGGAGCAAAACCTAAATATCTAACTTGTAGTGTAATTATAGAAGAGGGATTTTCTACTCGTGAGCTTGAGAAAATTGTACGAAGTATGAAAAAAGAGTTAGAGATTAATGGGGCTATAGTTGTTAGTGGAGATACCAAAGTTGTGCCAAAAGGTGCAGTTGATAAGCTTTTTATAAATACTACAGGTATTGGAGAGATAGAGTATAGGGGAATTAGTGCTAGTAATTTAAAAGAGGGAATGTCTATTTTAATAAGCCGTGATATAGGAAGTCATGGAGCTACTATATTTTCGGCTAGAGAGGGAATTGAGCTAGAGAGCAACTTAAAAACCGATTGTGCTTCACTCTATCCACAAGTAAAAGCTTTAATAGATAGTGGTATAGAGATAATTGCTATGCGTGATGCAACTAGAGGTGGAGTTAGTGCAGTTCTCAATGAGTGGGCTAAGTCTTCTAATGTTTGTATAGAGGTTGAGGAGGAGAAAATCCCTGTCCAAGAGAGCGTTAGAGGCATTTGTGAAATGCTTGGATTTGAAGCTATGGATTTGGCGAATGAGGGTACTTATGTTTTGGCTGTTTCTCGGAGTGATGAGGTTAGGGCTTTGGAGATTTTAAAACAGACTCATAAATCAGCTGAAATTATTGGTAGTGTTTCTATAGAGTATCAAGGCAAGGTTATTTTAAAGAGTTCTTGGGGGACTAAGAGGTTTTTGGATTTGCCTACTGGGGAGTTGTTGC
>CAZSHP010000055.1:0-13459 GCA_964606545.1 uncultured Sulfurovum sp.
AGTGTTGTTTGAGCTTAGAATCCCCTGCCTTTAGGCATGGGGAGTATGTCAACCCCTCTGTTTTTTAGTAGTTAGTTTTGATAAATCTCTCTATTCTCTTAATTCCTTCGCGAATATTCTCAATACTAGTAGCAAAAGAGAATCGGATATAGCCTTCAGAGCCAAAACCAATTCCAGGGATAATAGCTACTCCCTCTTTTTCAAGAAGTCTCTTTGCAAACTCCATTGAGTCATTGCTAATAGCTTTAATATTTATAAATAGATAAAAAGCTCCATCAGGTTTTGTTACGGATAGACCATCTATTTTATTTATTAATTCAACAGCTTCATCTCTTCTTGCTTCAAACTCTACTCTCATACTCTCAACCTCTGCATCTATAGTTCCATCTAGTCCAGTTATGGCTGCAGCTTGAGTGATAGAGCTTATATTTGATGTGCTTTGGGATTGTAGTTTGTTCATAACAGCTACTAGTTCTGTATGTGCAGTTGCTAGATAACCAAATCTCCAACCTGTCATTGCTGCTGATTTACTAAGACCATTTACAGTGATGGTTCTTTGGAACATATCATCTGATATAGAGGCAGTGGCTGTAAATTTGAGACCATCATATACTAGTTTTTCATACATTTCATCGGATATAACTAAAACATCTGTACCTTTTAGAACCTCTGCTAGTCCCTCTAGCTCCTCTTTGCTATATACTGCACCAGTTGGATTTGATGGACTTGTTAGGATTATGGCTTTAGTTTTCTCTGTTATAGCATCTTTTAGTTGCTTTGGAGTGATTTTAAATCCATTTGTGTCATCGGTCTCAATGATTACAGACTTTCCACCAGAGTATTTGACCACCTCAGGGTATGTGACCCAATATGGAGCAGGGATTATAACTTCGTCTCCCTCATCTATTAGGGCTTGGAATAGGTTAAATAGAGAGTGTTTTGCACCATTATTTGTCTGTATCTGTTTGGTTGAATACTCTAGGTTATTATCTCTTTTTAGTTTACCTTGAACAGCTTTTAGTAGTTGGGGTGTTCCTGGGATGGCTGTGTATCTTGTCTCTCCATTATCAATCGCTCTTTTTGCTGACTCTTTAATTGCCTGTGGAGTATCAAAATCTGGTTCTCCTGGGGAGAAAGATAGTATATCTTTTCCTTCGGCTTTTAGCTCTAGTGCTAATGTTGTAATTGCAATAGTTAGAGATGAAGAGAGTGTCTGTATTCGTTTTGAAAGCATATTTTTGCCCTTTTTTCATAGTATAAAAATCTGAAAATTATACTAAAAAAATAGTTACATTGACTTAATAAATGTGGAGTATATCTCTTCTAGTTCATGGTCTTCTTTTTCTATTAGTTTTGCATTACCTGTTTTTACACTCTCTTCTAGCACAGCAATTCTTTTGATAAGGTAGTGAAATATCTCTCTATTTACATCAGGAAGCATGTCGTGTCTTAGTTTTCTACTATTTGTATCACATGATATAATTCTAGCAGGAACACCAACTGCTGTCGAATGTGCTGGAACATCTTTGAGAACTACAGAGTTTGCACCTACTCGGGAGTGTTCTCCAATGTTTATATTTCCTAAAACTTTAGCTCCTGTACCTATAACTACATTATTCTCTATTGTAGGGTGTCTCTTGCCATGAGATAGGCTGACTCCTCCTAGAGTTACCTGCTGATAGATAAGTACATCATCTCCTATAATAGTTGTCTCTCCTATAACAATACCTACGCCGTGGTCTAAAAAGACTCTACAACCAATTGTTGCTGCAGGGTGAATATCAACTGTAGTTAGAAACTGTCCAATAGCAGATATAAACCTAGGAAGGAAACGGAGTCCTTTTCTATATAAGTTATTGGATATTCTATAAAAAAATAGTGCCCATAATCCAGGGTAGTTAAAAAACAGCTCAAAAGTTGAGTGTAGAGCAGGGTCATTTCGTTTTACATTTAAAAAATCCTCTTTGATAGTTCCAAATAGATTCAAAGTTGCAGTCCTTGTTATTTTATTTTTTAATTTAATGATGGTTGATTCTATTTTAAAACTCAAAGCCTCCACCAGCTCCTTTGTTCATACTAGAGTATACAGCATGTACATAAGAGTCTCGAATCTTGCAATCATAAATCTTTGGGCATTGTAGACAACTTTTCAGTTTATGTTGCTCTTGACATGCCTGTAGCTCTTTGATTTTAGTTTGTAGTTTTAGCTCCCACTCATCAAGAGAGATTTCCATTAGTTACTTAACCCCATACGCCTCTTTTAAGGCATTAATCTCATATTTTGAACCGAAGAAACATGGAGTTGTATCATGTGGATGTGATGGAACAAGCTCTAGTAGTCTTATTCCTCTGTTGTCTACGGCTTCACCACCTGCTTGTTCATACATAAGAGCAAATGGAATAACCTCAAATAGCTGTCTTAGTTTTCCTTTTGGTCTGTCTGTTGTTGCAGGATAGGAGAATAGTCCACCCCCCTTTAGCATAATCTGATGCAAATCAGGAACCATACCCCCTGAGTATCTCAATCTATATCCTGATGCAAAGAGAGAGTCTATAAACTCTTTGTGATAGTCAGCCCAATACTGTTGAGTTCCACCAGAGGCGTTGAGTTTGCCCTTTTCACCCATAGAGATTTCACCAATCTCTCTAAACTCCAAGTTATTTGCACGGTACAATATAGGTTTGCTTTGGAGAGTAGCTATTACTAACTCTACACGGGGCCCATAGACAATATAGGCAGAGGCTATGAGATTTTTCCCCTCCAATTCACCTTCATATATTCCAAAGATAGAACCAACAGATAGGTTTACATCAACTAAACTAGAGCCATCAAGTGGGTCATAACATATAGTATATCTCCCTGTAGGTGAGAGTTCTAATACACCCTCTTTCTCTTCACTTACAAGTGCCTTTACAGACTCTACATTAGTAAAAGCCCTCTCTATAATGAGGTCGGATTGAACATCAAGTTTTAGTTGCTCTTCACCTGATGAGTTCTCACTATCACTATAGCCTAAATCTTCTGTTTTTATTGCAGAGTCTATCTCAAAAGCAACTCTCTTTATGGTCTCAAATATATCTCTCATCTATACCTCTTTTGCATTTTTTTCTATCCATTCTATTATCTCTATTGTACTATTTAAATTTAAAATATCTATATCTTTAGGAATCTCATACTCATCAATATTAACACTATTATCAATAGCAATAGCTTCAGAGCAGTCGAGATATGACTCATCTATCTTACCCCTAAAGATTGCTATTCGTGGCAGAGGTAGAGTCTTTAACCCCTCTACAAGTAAAATATCAAAATGGTTAAACATATCTATAATCTCATCTAACTCTTTTTGTCGTTTAGAGAAGTAGGTAGTTCGAGTGAGAGATGTAACAACCACCTCTGCTCCTGTTTGTGAGAACCTGTAGGAGTCTTTTCCCTCTATATCAAATATGGCTTTGTCTTTTGGGTCATTTTTGATTATAGCGACCTCCTTTGTCTCTATCAAGACCTTTGCAATCTTCTCTACTAGAGTGGTTTTCCCTGAACCTGATGGTCCTGTAAATGCTACGGCAAAACGATTCATATTTTTCCTATTTTTAATATAAAGCGAATTATACATAAATCTATGTTAAAGAGTCTTATTATAATAAAGATGAAGTTCAAACTATGGAAATTAATAAAATTGTGCTAAAATATTTTTAACTTTAAAACTATAAGGTTTATTAAATGTATAAAAATATATTATTAGTAGCAATGCTATTGACATTTACGGCATGTAATATAAGAGAGGAGTCCAATATAGCACAACTCTTTAGAAAAGATGACATCTATCATATTAGTCTACTAAATACTCAAAAGGCTCAACTGATAGCATCATTGGAGACAAAAGCTTTGCTTACAGCTACATATCTAAATCCTGTCTATGCACATGAAAACTGTAAAAATTATCGTATCTCTATAGAAGATGGAGAGTATTTTTTTATTGGAGTTTACATAAGCAATAGTAAGACACACCATTTTAATAATAAGGGCTATGCTTTGACTTTAAATGGTGTTAAACCTATAGAGATTAAGAAATTAGATAAGGATGACCCACTTAGATATGAGATGCCTATGGTAGATAATTGGAGTACCTACTATCTCGTAAAATTTCCAAAAAGTAATATGAAAAAAATTAATCTAATTTTTGAGAGTGATAGATTTGGTAAGGATACTTTGGAGTTTGAACAGATAGATAAGAGGAATTGTATAAGTAAATCATCTAATTCCCGCTATTAATTATCTAAATTTATCAGTCTCAAAAGGGTTATCTAGTATCTCTAAAAAAGGAGTCAATCTAGTTTTTACCCCAAGTATATTTAGATAGATGACATAGTTGCTTAGAACCTTTTTGCCATACTCTCTCGACTCCTCATAGTCTATAAGCTCCATACTTAGATATGGTTCATACTCTCCTTTTTTAAAAAGATGAGAACTCTTTATGGTTCTTTTTGTAAATCCTATGCCACCATTATAACTATAAGCGATAAATAGAGGATGGTAGAGGTATCTAGTGAGGTAGTTTAGGTGTTGGTCGGCATAACTTATGGCTATATATGGATTAAACATCTCATTTAGGTCTAGTTTCTCCCCTCTCTCTTTTGCTAAGTGTTTGATGAGAAAAGGCATAATCTGCATCATACCAAGAGCATAAGATGTAGAGATAGATGCAGGGACAAAACGGCTCTCCTGTCTTCCCAAAGCATAAAGTAGAGCAACTCTATATCTATTTTTACCTATCATTGCATCACGATATGGCATGGGGTAGTATGGTTTTTTGTATTGGGATGCTTTCTCTTTTAAATAAGTATATATTCCCTCTGTTATATAGGAGTTGTACTTCTCTGCTAATTTATCTATATTTTTAGGTTTCTCTTTTTTTATAGCCATCTTTATCTTCTCCCAATCTATAGGACTAAATGGGTCTATATCTGTTATTAGATGAAAACCTAGATTGGGGGTAATTACTTTAGGATATGGCTTTTTTAGAATATCTCTAGCTTTTAGAGTATATATATTTATTTGGTTACTCTCAATTAGTTTATCTAAATAACTACTCTCTTTGGTGAGGAGATAGAGCCAAAAATCACATTGGTCTTTGTGTGATTGATATTTGGCTCTAACTCTCGCTATATTTAGATACTCTATTGCTATCTCTATCTCTGAAAACTCAACAGAGTTTATTGCCAATAAAAAGAGACTTTTAAAAGATATAGTATCTGTAGGTGGAGTATAGATTAGCGATTTTTTTAAATTTTGTAAAGAGTGAGTTGTAACTATTTTAAATAGAGTTTTGTTAAACTGCTCCTCTTTTGCCAACTCTTGTAGTTGCTCTTTTGAAAAGGGGTGGTTAAAATATTTTTTTCTAAATTTTTTTGTAACTCCATTGAGAATATAACAAGCTGTTTTAGGGGTAACTGTTTCTAGTGCTTCAAATGGTTTTTTATCTGCTATTACCTTTAGTACATCGGAGTATTTTCCCTGTTTTTTTATCTTTTTATATAGTCTTTTGAGTGCTTTTCGACTCTTTTTAGATGCCTCTTTGGGGTAGATTATATAGTTATTTGGGTCTTTTTTGTTCTCTATTTTTGCTTTATCTTCTTTGGGGAGATAACCAACTTTTTTACGGATAGATTTTTTTAGTTTATGGTTTTTTCTTTTTATCCATTGATACGCCTGTAGAGCCTCCTCTTTTGTTGTATTTCTCTCTTGTAGAAAACGCCAAATATAGTAATCTTTTGCTATGCTTTTTGGCATACTCTCTATCTCTTTTAAGGTAAATATGTTAGCTTCTGTTTGTATAGTGAAAAATAGAAAAAATATAATAGTTATATACCTCATTATACTCTCCTGATAATATAAGATTATGGGCATCCCCCCTGCCCATGAAAGGGGTAATTACATTCTCATTGATTGCTCTATAATGTTATTTATAAGTTGCAATCCAATAATTAGAACGAGAGGTGATAGGTCAATTCCCGAAAAGATAACAAATGGCATCTTTTGACGAATATATCTAAAAACAGGTTGTGTTATACGATTTAGTGTCTGAATAATAGGGTTTCTAGGGTCAATAGATACAAATGATAGTATAGCAGCTATAATTACAATCCATATATACATCGTTATTACAGATTGTAAAACTCCTACAAAGGCTTGTGTAATAGAGCCACCTACTATTATAGTATCAATAAAATGTAAAACAAATATAATAACAATTGGTGATAGGTCAATCCCTGCTACAATAACCCATGGTAGTTTTTTACGAGTAACCTCGAAAACAGGGTCTGTTACTCGCTTGATAATCTCAACAAAAGGGTTGCGAGGGTCAACAGGGATAAAAGATAAAAAGGCTGATATTACGATAATTAGTATGTAGATGGTTATTGCCAAGTGTAAAATAGCAAAAACAGAAGCGATTAATATATTCATGATGCAACCTCCAAGAGATAAGATTTAATTAATGGGTATATTTTACTCAATTCAGGACTATTCTCAGCTCCTGTGAGTAGAATTTGTAGTGGTTTTGATAGTTTTTTATCTTTGAGTCCACTCTCTTTGATGATATGTTTTTTGAGTTGATTAAGAGTATCAAAAGCGGGAGCTTCTAATATTATCTCCTCTATAATTCTCATCTCTTTACTCCATCTGCCCTCAAAGTTTTTTGGTTTAAATATAGGGAGAATTTTTGACTCTAGCTCTTTTATTGTACTACACTCTTGAAGATATAGCTTGGCTAATTTTCCTATATCTCTATCTGCAAATCCAAATAGAGTTGATAGCTCTCTATTATCTATTAGTTTTAGATGTTCACGATTTATAAATCGTAGTTTGGTGATGTCAAATTTGGTAGTATCTTTAGATATATTATTTATATCAAACCACTCTATAGCTTCTGGGAGAGTAAATATATCTTTTGGTGTTGTTGGGTTGCTTAGCAAAATTAGATAGTTTAGAATAGCATCAGGTATAAACCCCTCTTTTAGTAGCCATTTTATGGAAATAGTCTCGCCTTGTTCATCTAATATCATGGGTAGGTGAATATATTGGGTATTATCCTCATAGCCCAAAGAGGATTTGATATGAATCTGTTTGGGAGTATCGTTTAGATGTTTTTCTTCCTGAATGATTAGAGATATATTGTTCAACATATCATCACAAGCAGAAGCGAAATTGTATGTGGGAGTGTTGTCTGCTCTGATTATGACAAAGCTATCAATCTCATTTGGAGTGGTAGAGATAGCTCCTTTTATAATATCTTTAGTTATTATATTTTTTTTGGGTTTTTTTATTCGAATTACAAATGATTCTCCACTCTCTTTTAACCCCTTATAGTCATCACTAGTCAAAGTTTCACACTTATTGTTATATATATAGGCTACTCCCTCTCTCTTTGCTATCTCTTTAGCCTCTTCCAACTCCTTTTCTGTGCATTTACAGATAAAGGCTCTCTTCTCTTGAAGTAGTCTAATAGCTAAATTTTGATGGATACCTACTCTTTGGGTTTGATGATATACAGAGTCATGTTTAATTGCAAACTTCTCTAGTATCATCATTATCTCTGTATTTTTTCTCTCTATGTCTCTTTTGGTATTAGTATCTTCTATACGAACAAGAAACGGTTCACCTCTCTGCTTTGAAACGATATAGTTTAATATAGCAACACGAAGGTCTCCTATATTCATATCACCTGTTGGTGATGGGGCAAATCGAAGCATCCACTCTCCTATAGTTTATTGGTTGTAATTATATTCTATTTTTCTTTAGGAATGCCAACGAAATAATTAGTATTTTTGATAAGTAACTAATGATACACAATTTTATGATATTATTTCAAAAAAAAATTAAAAAGGAAGTTTTATGAAAAAAATTCTGACGGCCTCTATCATATCTAGTATGATAATATTTTCTGGATGTGGTACTATTGGAGATGATAACAATAGTACATCATGTGGTGGTGATTTGAGTATGCTAAGTGGTGATAAACCAGTAATTACTTTAGAAGGTGATACAGAGATTGAGATTTCTTTAGGTACACAAGAGGTTCTTGCAAATGATAAATTTTGTGCTTATGACCCACAGGATGGTGATTTGTCGCAAGATGTTGTTAGAGAAAATAATATTGATTTTAGTAGAGCAGGAGTCTATCAAGTCACTTATACTGTAATGGATAGTGATGGAAATACAGATATAAAGAGTAGAACAGTCACTATTGTAGATAACAATAACAACACTAATGGTTATAATTATGATGGAGAGCAACAGACAATATTAGAAGATTATGGCACTAATACAAGCTCTTCAGATGGTTATAGTTGGTCTGAGGGGACAGGAAGCAGTATAGAGAGTTTTAAATCTTGGTATAATTCTGTATGTGGTCAAAGATTTAATGCCTCTTTGTATAATGAGAGTACAGGTAAATATGATGGAACAATTATATGCTCTAATAGAAATCTTCAAACTATTAATTTGAATGAATTGAGTATATTTTCAACTATTAATGGTCTTGATTTGAGTAATAATCAGTTAACAGATATTGATTTTTCTCAACTAGGACTAAACGAACTTACCAATAATACAAAAATACTATATAGTTTAAATATAAAAAACAATTATCTTCGCACTAATAATTTTGACCTTTTTAGACCATTACATTATCTAAAAAATATTAATAAATTATATATTGGAGGTAATAATTTTAATTATGATTGTGATGAACTATATGAACTTAGAACAAAAATTTTCAATAATAGAACTCTCGATATAGATAGAGAGAGAGAACAGAACTGTCCAAGTTTGCAAAATAAATAGGGTTAACCCTATTTATTTAAAACTTCAATACAGAATAGACCTCACTATCTATTCCCTCTTTTCCATTTAGGAGTGATAACTCTGCAATAAAACAGCATTCAACACAGTGAGCATCTACTTTATTAATTAGATTAGCAGCTGCTTTTGCAGTACCACCTGTTGCGATGAGGTCATCTATAAGTAGGACTTTGGCACCTTTTTTCTCTCCAAAGGCATCTATATGTATCTCAACCTCATCAAACCCATACTCAAGTGAGTACTTCTCTGCTACTGTAGTATATGGGAGTTTGCCTTTTTTTCGTACAGGTACAAAACCGATACCTAATCTATCAGCCAAAATTGAGCCAAATATAAATCCTCTAGCATCTATACCTGCTATATAGTCTAACTCATAACTCTTGTATCGCTCCTCTAGGTGATTCATAAGTGTTTTTAGTGCTTGTGGGTTGTTTAGTAGTGTGCTAATATCTTTGAAAACTATTCCAGCTTTTGGAAAATCTGGTATATCTCTAATGCTATCTAGTATGATTTCTTTATCTTGAGCTTTTAATATTGACATATTTTTCCTTTTTTATATAATTATACCAAATTTATATATCAAGAAGAACCTTTACAACCTCTTGTGGGTCAAACTCACCTCTTTTCCATGGGTCTTCAAGCTCTTTTATTATGATATTAATATTCTCTTTTTTGTATATCTCTAAATCCCCCATCTCTATATATAGTTTTTTATTTTTTTGGCTATTTAAGAATGAAGTCTGTTTATAGTGGTTATTGATAATAATATCTGTAATAAAGTCATTTAATCTATAACCTCTATCTTTAGCTATTAGTTCTATTTTTTCAATGATATTTCTTGCACTATATCCTATAGTCTCACTATCTTGTGCTAGATTTACTAAAAATATCTTTTTGGCTCTCCTATTTTTATGTAGAGCTAGAGGAATTTCACTATTAATAAGGTGAGGTAGAATACTTGTAAAAAAACTCCCTGGGCTAAATATAATAGTATCTGCTATCTCTATTGCCTCTATGACCTTGTTGTTGACTATGGGGTTTATATCTATAAATTTTTTATCAACTAGTTTGCAGATTTTTAGAGACTCTATCTCTTTTCTCTTATCCCCTCCAAAAGTCGTTATCTCACTCTCTCCACATATCACTGTACCATTGAGAAAATAGGCTTTTAGATGATAATTATTATTTAGATAGATAGGAAGTACAGTAGAGCTACATCCAAATAGACTCTCTAATCTAGCTATTGCCGTATTCCAGTTAGACCCATATTCAAAATATGCCCCCACAAGTATAAAATTGCCAATACTCCCATTACTAAGGTTAATATTGGTCTCTTTTGCCCTCTCCAAAAAACTCCACAGATACCCAAAAAGAGACCTCTGTATCTCCAAACAGTTACTAATCTGATATAGTACACTAGAGCTATCACCCAAAAGTCTCTCTAACTCCTCTATAGATATAAACTCCTCTATAGGAAACCTCCAATTGATAAGCTTCACAAGCTGTTTATTGCTCTGTGTATGTGGTATAGAGATAGCCAATGACTGTCTAATATCCCCAACAGAGAGTATACCAAAGACCTCTCTTAGCTCCTTTGAGGATGCACCATTATCTGTACTTGGCACGACACGAGTTACTTGGTGTGGATGTTTTAGGAGTTCAAACATTATATCTTTGATAGCTGAACCACCTGATAGGATTGTGATTTTTTTTCTTTTCATGAGGTATTATACTAGATATATTTATAAAATAGTACAAATTAATGTTATAATTTTAAATTAAACATAAAAGGATATATTTTGTTAAAATCTCTCTATACTATTATCATATATCTTATACTCTTTAGCAACTCCCTATACTCCATAGACCAAAACAAAATCCCTCCATCCTTGCAAGAGTGGAAAGAGTGGGTCTCGAATCTTTATCTCAATAGTAACAAGAAATAATGATATTAAGAAAATAAAACTATTAATTATCCCATGATTTAATATTTTTATAATAAAAAAACAGTATAATTTCACATATTTTAACAAAAAATAGGTTTTTTTATGATAAAATTATCAATATTAGCACAAGATTTAGGGATTTATCGTAATATTTTGTATGTTTAACATAAAGAGGGTAGGTGAGAGTTTATAAAAGTCAATGGGTTAAATTATGTGACTTATAAAACTTACAATAGGATTATAAATAAAAAATAGTTTAAAAAAGCAAAAGAGATGATATTTAAAAAGATAAAAGAGGTTATTACCAAATTTTTTTATCCTGACAATTTAAATCAGAAAAAAGAGAAAGAGATATTTGATAAAGCATTTCAATTAAGATTAGTTAAAAACTATATATCAGAGATACTTTTTAAGGATTTGGATAAATATAAAGAGTATTCCAAAGTTGATTTAATAAAAGAGTTGGCTTCAACTATAACCAATCCCTATTTAACTCAAAAAGATATTGAGTACGCAATTGTAGAAGTTTGGACAACATACAGAAATAAAATAGATTTAATTAAAAACAAAATAGAGTTCAAGGTACAAGATAAAATAGTCATAAAATATTATAAAAAGAGTTCTAAAGACCATAAAAAAGGGGATATAAGACTGTTTGAAGTCAAGCTAAAATCGACTAAATTTAGCAAAGTTATGAGTTTTTTAGCAAGATATGGTTATATTGGAATTGCAAAAAAGATAGAAAACAATATCAACAGTGGCAAATATAAAGATGATAATAAAAGAGAGATTTTCTACAAAAGTGTTTCATATTTTCTCAATAAGTATGGAGAAGATAGATTATTAAAATTAGCCTTTCAAAAACGAATTACTACTTTTCGTAAATATAATAGAACTCAACATCAATTTAAATCACTCTCTTTTACAACTCAAAGTAGAATTAAGCACAAAATAGTCAATAAAAACAAAAATGGAGATAGTAAAATTGATAGTTTTATTTCAATTGGAGGGTATAAAAAGGATAATGAAAAAACCAAACATGGAATTAGCAAAAAATATCAGATAGATATTCCTACAAAAACAGACAAATCATATCACCTCAATTTAGAGAATTATAGCAAAATATATACTATGCAATTTGAAGAGAATAGTTTTAAAAGGATTAATCTCACAATAAAGGTTAAAAAAAATATACCAATAGCTAATAATATAATTTTAAAAAAGCCAAACAGAAACCAAAATAAAAAAGTAATCTCAAATAAAGATAAGATTTTAGGAGTTGATATAAATATTAAGCATAATTTATTTGCAACTTCTGATGAGAATATAAATATAGATTATGATAGAAATCTTTTTAATGGTTTTGTGAAATTTCTAAAAAAGTTAGATAAAAGAGAGAAAGATAAAGATGGTAAAACCAAAAAATTGGGCAGAAAAAACAAAAATGCGTATGAAAAATGGCAAAATCGAATTTCAAATATGGTTATTGAGTCAACCGTAGAGTTAATTAAACAAGCCAAAGAGAGAGGATATAATCATTTAGTTTTAGAAGATTTAGAGTTAATGAGCAAACTAAGAAGTGATAATCAAGAGTTTGATATAAATAATGGCAGATTAATAAAACTTTTAAATCTCTCATCAATTAAAAATAGAATTATAAATATTGCTCATAGATACCAAATAAATATATCGTTTGTTCACCCCGAATATACAAGTCAAACTTGTAATAGTTGTGGTTTTATTAGTCGAAAAAATAGAAAAACACAAGAGAATTTTAAATGTGTCGAATGTGGTCATTCAGAAAATGCAGATTATAATTCAGCTTGTAATATTAGAGATAGATTACTCCTAGATGTTCTACGGCGTAAATTTTTAAATATTAATAGTTTCTCAGAATATAAAACTAAAGATTTCAAAAAAGAATCTATAAAATTTATTCTTGAAGACTATTACAGGGTTGCCTGATTATAACTTTTTTTTATAATTAGTTATAGTTACAGCTAGAACATTGTTTATTTTGTGCTAGTTTTGGTAACTCTATACTAAACAAAGAGATAGAGCAGAAAAAGAGCCAAGTAGTGCTACACCTTGATAACAAAAACCCCTCTTATCACTGGCGTTCATCTCTACCTATTACAGATACTCTGGAGCTGACCTTTGCCAAAGAGAGCAGAGCAATAGAGATATGGCAGATGGATATATCATCTATTTGGAGTATCAAATATGAGGGGATAGAGCCACTAGAGCAGTTAAAAGTCGGCTCTGTTTTGATGCCAAGATTCAGACCATGGCAAGGAGAGAAGCTAAAACTAACTATGGAGAGAGCCAAAGCAGTAAAAGGAGAGAGCCTAACCATAGAGTCTAGTAGACTAAAGATTACACAATCTGCTCAATATCGAGATATGATACTATCTCTAAAACTAAAAAGCTCAAAAGCAGGTCAATACACCATAACTATAGATGGAGCAACCGAGCTAAAACCAACCCAAATAGATGATAAAAATCACTACCTAAAAATCAGCAATAGCAGAGTCTCTATCCCTCTACAGGCAAAATCCCAAACTGTAAAACTCTCATGGCGTGAGGAGATAGGAGTATCTCTAACATGTCTCTGAAACAATAGAAAATTATTTAAAACAATATTAAA